>CAXTDG010000605.1:702-3219 GCA_964242675.1 uncultured Chitinophagaceae bacterium | reverse complement strand
GGCGGGTATTAGGTGCTACGATTAGTATTTTGGGACTTAGCTTTTTGGTAATCTGTAGCGTTTCAAAATCTTCTTTCGGGAAAAATTCTTTTGCAAATGCCTGCGCCTGGTCTTCGTCCACTACATAAAAACCACCCCAGGGCCGCTGATCATCCTGCTTGGCTATACTAAAACCAGAGCGGGCCAGCATTTCGGCTGCACTTTTAAATACTTCTTGTTTTGTTTTCATCGTACTAATTGGAGAATTAAATATGGGTTAATGAATTAAAGAAGTCACATACCTACACAGTTACCGGTAGCATTACTCCAGCTTTCCACGGCGTAGCGTAGTCATTTTATTTCTATCGATATATACTTGGAAGCCAAAGTTGAGACCAAAGCCATTGGCACTACTTGCATTTTTATACTGGGTATAGTTGTAAGATGCCAATCCCTCAAAAGCTACGCTCGGGCTGATAAAAGCTGCATAGCCCAGACCCAACGTGGTATAAAAGCCGGTGGCAGTAGTTTTATAGGAGTTTTCTTTGTAAGTGCTGCTAGCGAAACCCAGGCCGCCATGCAGAAAGGGCCGAAAATTACTCTGGCCGAGGTAGTACCGTGCAAAAGGCCCTAAGCCAATATCTGTTGTTTTGACATTTCCTTTTTTTTGAAAATCCAACGTTACGCTGGCACACGCTGCAAAGTTTTTTGCAAAAAAGTAGCCCACATTAGGCGTCAGCGTAAAACTGCTGTTATTGCTATTGGTACGAAAGCCCAGGTTTCCGCCTACTAAGTAATCGCCATGATCAGTTTGTGCAAAGGTGCTAAAGCTGCCCAGCAGCAAGGAAAGGAGTAAAAGGTTCTTTTTCATATTTCATAAGTAGTTAGGCTGTAAAAGTGCAGAAAGCAGTTTACAATTCCATTACTTCATACACCGGGCTAAATAAGTAAAATTTTCCCGTTGCTTCTTCCCGGCATTTTATCCGTTTACGCAGCTTCTCCAGCCGGGTAAAACGGCGGCCACCCGTCATCAAAAACATGTTGCCCGGCGCTATTTCTTCCACCGTTTTCATACCGGGTTGCTTGGGATCGTAGAGGCGAAGCACCCGCAGCAGGCTATCTTCCGCACAGCTGCTGGCGGCGGGGTTATGCAAAACGGCCTGTAGCTCGTCGGCCACATCTTTCGGGAAAAGCTGCTGTTGCAAAAAATCTTTCAACAGCCCGGCGTATAGTTTTTTCCATTCGCTGCCATGAGGCGGTATGCGGTTTCCATGGGCTTCAAAAGCCAGCAGGTGGGCCAGCTCATGTAGCAAAGTTATTAAAAATGCATAGCGGTTCAGATTGCTGTTTACACTAATGCGGTGGCCCTTGTTTTGAAAAGCATGGCGATAATCGCCCAACTTGGTTTGGCGTTCCCTAGTAATGGTTAGCTGCACTTTGTACTGGTGAATCAGCGGCATTACCAACTCAAAACTTCCTTCCGGCAGGTAATCCCTCAGCCGCTCAAATCCTACTTTCTCCGTTGCCATTATTCACAGGTTTCTTAACGTTCAGTACAGTACGGGTTCCAAAAAAAGTATAAAATAGATATAACCCCAGGCAGGCAAAAAGGGCTGGTTTATTAATAGGCTTTGCCAGCACCACATACAACAACACAGAAATAATAACCAGAAAAAACTTGAGCATAAAACCGCCGTACACATTTCGCATAAAGCCCTGTGTGTTGTTATGACTCATAGCTGCGTTGTTCATCGTCATAGAAATGAGGGTAATAACGAACAGAATTGCATTGCCGCCTATCAGCACCCATGGATCAATACCTGCGGTTAACAATTTGTTTTTTAAAATCAACGCAACTGCACTTATTATTATAAACAAAATAATCACTGGCAAGTAGCCTTTTTTCATGTATCAACTTTTGGTACGAAAGAGCGTAAAAGTAAAGAAGAGTGGAGACCTGAGTTGAAATTAGAATCAATGTTTACCGCCCACGCTTCCGCCGCTTACTTTTCTTTTCCGGCTGTGCCGGTTCTTCATTTGTCTTTGGTACAGTTAAAGCGGTGGTATCCTGTGGCAGGCCAGGTGTATTGCCCTGTAGCATTAGTTGTACACCATCCAGGTACTTTTGTCGGGTAGCCAGTACCTGCTCCAGGCTATCAGTTTTCACTTTCAGTAGCCGCATTTCGCTCAGATTGCTTTGTCGGCCATAGCCCGGTATCAGGTATTTTAAGTTGGTAAAAGAAAGCAGCGCTATAGTAATACCTGCCAGCAAAATAACGAGGATGCTCATGGTGGCATACACACTGGTACGGCTCAGCCGAAACGTGACCACTTCTTCGTAGGTGTCATCGTTCATAATCACCAGCCGGTAGCGGTTGCGAAGTCGCTTCAGTGTGGTCTGTGGCGTTATCTTTAGCATAAATCAAAGATAGTATTAGGCAGAAGACAGTCGGCAATCGATGGGAAGAACAGTATTTTTCTGATAACCTTTTTGTCTTCCGACATAATTTTTAAAGAAAATTGAGTTGTCACAAAAAG
>CAXTDG010000605.1:0-692 GCA_964242675.1 uncultured Chitinophagaceae bacterium | reverse complement strand
AATTGTCTTCTGCCGCCTAGATTTACTTTTTCACCTACTTTTATCGCCCACAACTATTTTGGAGCAACCATGGCTGAAACAAAAACCAGGCAATATCTTCCGTTCGAAGCGCCTATTAAAGACCTGATGGACCAACTGGAATCCAGCAGGCGAATGGCGGAAAAGAATACGAAGGTGGATTATGTGCCGGTGATAGAGCAACTACAAAAAAACATTGCCGATAAGCGGCGGGACATTACCCGAAACCTAACAAGCTGGCAAAAAGTGCAGCTTAGCCGCCACCCGGAGCGGCCCTATACGCTTACCTACATCGAAAAAATGACCACTGATTTTGTGGAGCTGCACGGCGACCGCAACTTTAAGGACGATAAAGCGATGGTAGGCGGTTTTGCAAAACTGGGCGATGAAACGGTAATGATAATAGGCCAGCAAAAAGGCATGAACACCAAGCAGCGGCAGGAACGCAACTTTGGTATGGCCCAACCCGAAGGCTACCGGAAAGCCCTGCGGCTAATGAAGCTAGCCGAAAAATTTGGCAAGCCAATCATCACTTTAATTGATACTCCCGGTGCTTTCCCCGGTATAGAAGCTGAGGAACGGGGGCAGGGTGAAGCCATTGCCCGCAATATTTATGAAATGATCCGGCTGCAGGTGCCGGTTATTTGTGTAATAATAGGAGAGGGGGCCAGCGG
>CAXTDG010000604.1:0-3224 GCA_964242675.1 uncultured Chitinophagaceae bacterium | reverse complement strand
GCTCTTCGCTGTCAATTTCGGGCAGCAGTTTTTCGGTTAGTTCTTGGGCACTCATTTCGGGCTGCAGATCGTAAGTAGCCACTTTGGGCGATGGTGCCAGCAAGCGCTTTTCGCCTTCAAATTCCGCCTCCCGGCCACCGCTAAAAAAGAAGGTAACATGCGGATACTTTTCGGTTTCGGCAATACGAATTTGCTTTAACCCGGCAGCGGACACTACTTCACCCAGCGTATTATTAAGGTTGTCGGTTTCGAACATTACGTGTACGCCCTTGTACGTAGCATCATACTCGGTCATGGTGGTGTAGTGCAGGTTCAGCGTATGCATCCCAAAATCAGGGAAATCCTGTTGGGTCAATACCTGCGTTATTTCCCGGCAACGATCAGTGCGGAAGTTGAAGCACAACACTGCATCGCCGTCTTTAATAGTAGCAATGGGTTGATCGTTTTCAGTAATGATGATTGGCTTAATAAATTCATCGGTAACGCCAGATTCATATGATTGCTGCACAGCGGCTACGGCATCAGTGGCGGTGGGGCCTTGTCCATTTACTAACGCATCGTAGGCCAGCTTTACCCGTTCCCAGCGTTTGTCCCGGTCCATAGCATAGTAGCGGCCACTTACGGAGGCAATTTTCCCGGTGGTTTGGCTCAGGTGATTTTGCAAATCCTGCAGAAAGTCCAGGCCACTTTTGGGGTCGCAATCCCGGCCATCTGTAAAGGCATGAATGTACACTTGCGGTACGCCTTTTTGCTGGCAAAGACTTACGATAGCTTTGATGTGATTGATGTGCGAATGCACGCCACCATCGCTTACCAAGCCAATGAGGTGCAGCGGTTTTTTATTGTCGATGGCATATTGCAGCGATTCCAGCAGCACCGGATTTTCGAAGAAGGTTCCGGTTTTAATGGCCACGTTGATGCGTTGTAATTCTTGGTACACAATACGACCGGCTCCCAAGTTCAGGTGCCCCACTTCGCTATTACCCATCTGGCCTTCGGGCAAACCAACTAGCTCGCCGAAGGTGGTAAGCGTAGTATTGGGATACTGGCCATACAGCGAGTCGACAAAAGGCGTATTGGCGGCGGCAATAGCATCGGAAGCAGGCACCTGCCCTTTGCCCCAGCCGTCGAGTATTATTAAAATGGCTTTATTCATTAGTCAAAAACTTTGTGGCAAAAGAAAATCATTCTTGTTAATTGAAAATAGCTAATTGATCAGTCGCTTTTGTTTCGGCGAACTCAATTCACATCAGGCCTCAACAGGTTTAGGTAGAATTAGGTAACATTGCCCTTCAAACAAGATTCACCGGCAGCAACTGGCAACGACAATGAAGAAATTTACCAACCAGGACGTTATCCATTATTACGACCAAACGGAAGTACACTACCGCATGTTCTGGAAGATGAAAAAGAGCATGGGGCTGCACTACGGCGTGTGGGATAAAGATATAAAAAATGCTGCCGAAGCCATTCTGAACACCAACCAACAACTCATGCAAATGGGTGGCATCAATGGAAACGATAAAATGTTGGATGCCGGCTGCGGTGTTGGCGGATCATCGGTATATGTGGCAAAACATACAGGTGCAGATGTTACGGGCATTACGCTAAGTGCCAAGCAAGTAGCCACCGCAACCGCTTTTGCAGAAAGAAGCGGACTGAAAGAAAAGGCTCGTTTTCTGGAAAGAGATTATACCAAAACTGGTTTTGATACTGCCAGCTTTAGTGTAGTATGGGCTATTGAAAGCGTACAAACCGCCAATGATAAAGGCCTTTTTTTTAAGGAAATGGCCCGCATTCTAAAACCCGGCGGCCGCATTGTAATGGCCGATATTTTTAAGCCGTTTGCCTACGACATTACCACCGAAAAAGATATGCAGATAACGCTGAATGGCTGGGCCATGAGCGATATGCTACTGGTAAAAGAAATGGAAGAAATTGCCGCTAAAGAGGGTTTTCGACTGGCTAAAGACAGAGATGTAACCAAAGAAGTAAAGAAGTCGGTGAACATTATTTATGTATCTGGTTTGTTGGGTAAAATTGGTACTGGCTTGTATAATCTATATCGCAAAGCCACTTATTTTTCCCGAATCCATTACAAAACAGGCATTCATCAATACAAGGCTTACCGCAAAAAACTGTGGCAATACCATTTGATTGTGTGGGAGAAAATCTAAAACTTATAAGTTCAATACGAACGCAAACACCGTTTTCAAAGAGTTTGAAAACGATGTTTGCATATAAAAAAATTTCAGCAGACAATAAGCCTATATAGCAATTGCTTTTACTTTTAACCCAACAATAAACCCTCTTTTATGAAACGCATTTTTCTTTTGGCAATGGTATTTGCCATAGCCTGTAACTCTTCTAAAAATGGAGACACAAAAGCTGATTCTTCATCTGCTACCACTACAGAAACATCCTCAGATGCTGGCGATGAGGACAAAGGCACCATTACTTTCAAGGCCAATGGAGAAACGGTAAACACCAGCGTACTAAACCTTGCTGGTTTTCAGTTTCCCAACTCACCTAAAGGTCTGAACATCACCAGCGATATGAACAAGGATAAAAGAGTGGTAAATATGAATGTAAGTAGTTATGCCGCTGGCGATTACACTTTTAAAGAAGAAGGTATTACAAAAACGTCAATGACCATGGGTATGTATTTCCCTAACTATTCACAAGCAAACGATCCTTATACTTTCATCAGCGGCCACGTCAATATTTCCAAATTTGATACGGTGAATAATGTAATGGAAGGAACCTTTTCTGGCATCGTAAAAAACAGCGAAGGCAAAACCATTGAGATTACCGATGGTATAATTAAGAATGGAAAAATCAGCCCGATGCAAGAAATGCCGAAATAGTAACAAGTACTAGGTAAAATGAGATCTTTTAATATTGCAAAACAAAGAAGGAGTGCTGTTGGCACTCCTTCTTTGTTATTAGTTCATATTTATTTCAGCATCCTCTTCCTCTAATTCTTCTTCTATCAATGCCCCTTGTGCAGGCATTTTCGAATAATAGTATAGCGTATTGCTATTCTCCTTGCGAAAAACTTGCTTTGCCTCTGCCATCAACTCTTCCGCTGTTACTGCCTGGAAGCGGCCCAGTTCTAAATTGATCAGATTAGCATCACCCAATATTTCATAAAAAGCCAGGCTACCTGCCCGGTTCATCAGGCTCATGTCTTCAAAGGCAATTAGGCTTTCGGTTTTGTTCTT
>CAXTDG010000603.1:0-3225 GCA_964242675.1 uncultured Chitinophagaceae bacterium | reverse complement strand
CCGCCACTCTGGGCACCGTTAAACTGAAAAATACAGTTGTACACATCAAAATTGCCATTGTCAATCAGCCCGATGGCGCCGCCGACCGACCCATTTCCATCCGTTGAAATGTTCTGGTAAAACTGGCAGTTATAAATACGGGTGGGCATATTACCGGTGGTTGGGTTGGCCACGCAAATGGCCCCACCATCGGAGATAGCGTGGTTGTACCGAAACGTACAGTTACGGATGGTAGCCGCCGAATTCTCAATCAACATCCCACCGCCCGAACTGCGGTTGGTAGCACCCAATACCGATCCATCGGTATAGCCACCCTGTACATACATGCCGTCCAGCACGGCCGTAGTATCCAGGTTCTGGTTGCTAATGACATGGAAAGAATTGTCGGAATTATACTGAATCTCGGTGCTCATTCCCGTCCCAATAATGATATCATTCTCCGGGAGGTCGCCGCTTAAAATGCTTTGGTTCACCGTCCAGTTTCGCTGGTTCAGGCTGGTTTCGGTACCATTGAATCCTCCATAAATCCGTACCCCATTCTTCATGGAAAAGGAAGCAGACCGGTCGAAGGCGGAGGGGTGGTACATACCGGCGGCCACCCAGATGGCATTACCCGGAGCTGCATTGTTGATGATGGCTCTTAAATCGCCGGAAGCATTTATCCAACTGGAGCCATCGCCGAGGCCCGTAGCAGTTGGTTTTACATAGCGAATGGTTTGAGCAGCGGTGCCGAAACCCAATACAAACACGAAAAAGGCAGAGAGTAAAAGCTTATTCATACAATCGTTTTGGCGCTGGTTATCAGATTGAAAATCAAAGACTGACAACAATGCTATCACAGATTTTATGTTACCAAAAGCCCTTTGTTGCGAAATCGCTTCAGGGTGTTGCCAACGCATCTAAATGTGTTGTGGAGTAGAGAAAGCAAACTCTGGATATTGGCAAAAGCTAAGTAAGAGATTAGCATTAGTTGCTATTTCTACTCCCGTCATTGCGAGGGTTCTTGCCCGACGCCACCTCATACTTTTGAGCTTTTGCTGCCCGTGAGGTTGCTTCGGCTGGCAAAGCCTGTCCCGCACTTTAGTCGGGAAAACCTTCTCGCAATGACGGACGGATTAGATCAAAATAAATTTGAGATTACACTTAATGACAGCACTTGTATTGTATCATACTACTATAAAAATTACATTCGACAGGTGAATTGCCCCCGTGAATGCTTGCACTGTACAATCTCAGATATAAACCCTACGATTTTTAATTGCCCCTCATGTTTAGCAAAATTTCTTTGCCCCTTTTTATTGCTGTTTTTTGCTGCTATGCTGCCATTTCATTTTCTCAAAAAGGGACACTTACTATCTCTGCCATTGGTGGCCCGGTACCAACGTCAGATTCCAGTCAGTATTACCAAAATCTGGCAGCTTGGTTTCAGTTAGTGCCGCAGTACAATCTGGATAGCATTCAATATTATTTTGATAGGGCGGAAATGGTTATTAGGCAAAATGATACAGATTCCGCTATCCATCTGGCAATGCTTTATAAAAACGAGGCACAGTTTCACAACGACTTGCAGAATTTTAAAATAGCCAATCTGTACGCTCAAAAGGCGATGGTCTACTATGTAAAATCGGGAAACAAGCAGCCACTTTTTGAATACCAAATCAGGTATCTGCTGGCAATTGCCACGCTTTTTAAAGGAGAAAATACAAAAGCATTAGCCCTATTTCTGGATGCGGCAAAACTGATAGCGACCAGCCCGGAGCCGGAAGCACAGGCTATTTATTTCAACAACAGAAGTTATTTCTACCATATCTACGGCATTACGGAACAGCAAGATGACGTATTGCACAATGCTGAAAAAAGCTTGGCGATTTATTATAAATTAAACCAACCAAAAGACTATCTCACCATCTCAAGATTACTAACAAGGGTTTCGGATTACTATGCAAGCAGAAATCCAGAATTAGCCGAAGATTATTTGAATAAGTCAGAGGAATACGTTATCAAATCACGGGATGCTTATTACCCTGCCTTCCATATCCTGGAAAGGACAGAATGGCTTACGAAAAAGAAACAATACAATGAAGCGGAGGTAATGGTTAGAAAGGCAATAGCACAGCTTCAAAAATATCATCTCACCCTCACAAACTACTACCAGTATGCCCTAAAAGATATGGGCGAAATCAAACGAAACAAAAAGCAATTGGATAGTGCAATTTATTTTTATAAACAATCGAGTGTAATAGCGGACAGTGTAAAATACGAAAAGACATTATTGGAAAACACCAGAATTATTTCTGAGCTATACCAGGAAAAAGGTGATTACAAAAATGCGTTGCTTTACTACCAGCAATATGCCAATGCTAATTTTAAAATAGAGAAAGAAAAATCGGAACGAAGCCTGAAAGAACATGACCTGGAATCAGATATTTTAGGCAAACAAAAAGACCTGGAGAAAGAGCATACCAAAAGAAATTTTTTAATTGGTGGTATGGCTTTACTGGCCGGTGTAATTGGTTTTATATTTTACATTTTAAAGAGGCAGAGAAGACTAAATACATTGCTAAACAAAAGCAATGGCGATAAAGAAGTGTTATTAAAAGAAATACATCACCGGGTAAAAAATAACCTTACAGTGATCAGCAGTTTGCTGGAGTTACAGTCTGACAATGCAACCGACGAACGTTCCCGTTCTACACTGCTGGAAGGCACCAACAGGGTACGCTCCATTGCACTCATTCATCAACGCCTGTACCAGCATGAAGACTTTGCTGCCATTGAACTCCGGGGATTTATAGATGACCTTTTTAAACAAATAGCCAGCGTATTAAAAGCTCAAGAGCAGGAAGTGGTTTTGCATAATGATACTCATATAACACAATTGGATATTGACACAGCCGTGCCCTTGGGATTAATTATGAATGAGCTAATGACGAACTCCTTTAAATACGCATTTGCATTGGGCAAACCGGGCGAAATGCATGTGAGCCTGAACATTCCTCGGGCAGGCGAATACGAACTCGTTTATAAAGACAATGGCCCCGGCTTACCTGTTGGTTTTGATTTCAAAAAAACTGACTCTCTGGGGCTTCGATTAATACGCCGCCTTGCAATGCAATTAAGCGGCAGTGCCCGGTTTGAAAAAGCGGACGGCTTTGCTACATTTACCATCACATTTAAAAACCTCGAAAGCAGGAACCAGGAATAGTGACCAAGCTAAAAATAGGC
>CAXTDG010000602.1:0-3234 GCA_964242675.1 uncultured Chitinophagaceae bacterium | reverse complement strand
TATAGTAGAATGAATTGGATAATACAATCCTATACCGGGTCCATTTAGTTAAGCTGGTGAAGCGGTTGCCAGTATATTCAAAACTGGTGCTATCTATCACATAACCGGCAGTGTCCTTTATTACCTTACTGAGGTACCGCTGATTTACATAATCATACCGTACTTCCAGGCGGCTGGTAGAAACGGGCCGATTAGGTATGTAATTTACTTCTTCTACTTGGGTAATGACGCCGTTTACATCTCTTTTTACTGATCTTTCCATCACCCATGTACCGCTGGATGTGCCGTCATACCGCTCTTTAATAATGCGGCCTTTGTTATCGTAGGTAAACTCCGAACTATCAATATAACCAAAGCTGGCGCTATCAGTATGGATAAAGATAACCTTGCTAAGCACTGTGTCGGTTGAAGGAACATCAATAGGAGGATTATTAGGTTGAGGGTCGCAGGAGATGAAAAGGCAGAGGATAGTACCCAGCAATAGCACAAATAGGTGCTTCATAGCAGTATTAGTAGTTTGGTGCTTCAAAGAAACGGGTTTCCGTCACATGAAAGGAAGTTTGTAAGCTTTACTTTATTTGTTGCACCTCCTTCCAGAGCATCCTCAATATTTCCTCACTCATATCATCAGCATCCTTTATTCCCTGATCATGGAACCATTGCACCAATGCTGGCTTCTCTACTGGCCAAGCAGGATGTCGGTTTTCCTCATTCCAAAATAGGCACCAGGTACTTCGCATGAACGTACCTGCTGCAAAGTGAGCCAGGGCTAAGAACTCATCTTCTGTTCTGGTCCTTATTGTTGGTATATCCTGGGCATAATACGCCAATAGTGTTTCTATCGCTTCATCCAAAGTATTTGGAATAGATGATGGTGAGGATGGAGACATGTAAGCCAGGTTGTTATCTATAAACGAAGTGATTGGTGGAAAACCGCTGCGCTTCAAACTCGTAAAAATTCTGGTAGTAATGGGTAGTATTAAACAAAGTAGACAGATTGTATACACCTAAAAACCATGGTGCATCAGGGTAGACATATTTGCTAAAAACTGTTTTTGCCCATTGAGGGGAGTGTTTGCTTACCAATGGCTTTAACCAGGTATTAAGTACCATGTAATCATTGTATTGAAAAGTATGCACTAACTCGTGAGAGCGAAGCTGGCCCAGACTACCACGCCAAACGGCAGAATCATTTACATATGTAATAGCACGGCCTGTACTGACACCATATTGTAGATAACTGCTGGCCAATCTGAATGGTGTATTTGTGGTAAATACAAGGGTGCCTGCAGCAAGTGTTTGCCCCAAATTGAATTTAGAAACCGGGAGTGAATAAGCAAATGACAAGAGCGTTTCAGGCAGAAAACGTACTTTGAAGTTTTGCGGTTTGCCAATTGAGAAATCTACCCTTGCTATAGTATAGTCAAAAGCCCAGTTTTGTAAAAATGGCTCACCCAGGGCAGCATTAGCAATAATAGAGGTGCCTGCTGCATGTAATATTTTAGCTGGCAATGCATACAGCAACTGATCTTTAGAATTGACAAAGTATAATGTCTTCTTACCCGAATAGCTAAATAGACCGCCGATGGAGCCTTGCCATACTCCTTTTACAAGTGCTCTTTTCCAATTAGTTGTTTTAGGTTTATTGATTACCGCACCAATACCAGCAGTGACGGCCCCAAAGCCTACATTGTATAAAAGGACGGTTTGCTCTTGAGTTTGCGAAAAAGCTGAACTACAATACAGCAGGGAAAAGAGGATAGATAATTTCGTTTTGGTAAGCAGTAGCATTGCAATCCCTCGCAGTTTTGATGTAAAGTACAGGCAGTATTTCAGAATCTGTACGGAGGGAATAATTTTAGGATTGACTTTTAAAAAATTAAAGAGCATTTTAAGTACTTAAAATGCTGTATTTTTCAGTAAAATAGGCTAAAAAAATGGTCCTTTTTTACAGTATCCTGCCGCACCAAAGTGTAGGCTCTTTACCTATTCTGCAACCTGACTAATTGGTTTTTAGTTGAATATATCTGATTTGTTACGAATGCGAGCAGGATTTTCCTTTTGTTTATTTTTCAACCCCTCTCAACTGCCGGCATTGGGGACTCCCCCGAGGTATCCCGCCCTTATGTAAATTCATTGTTTTCATGCAATAAGGTATCAATCCCGAAGGAAAAGGTTACCTAAAAAAAATGGGCAAATTACACTCTGAAAATATGACCTTTCTACCACTTATGAAATCAAGTAAACTCCTTCTTGCAGCGTTTCTATTCTTATTACTCCCTTTCCATTTATTGGCCTGGGGAAGAGAAGGACATCAGATTGTAGCTAAGCTGGCTATGCGTCAGTTAAGTGAGACCGCCCGGCAGAAAGTGCTTCAGATATTGGGTACAATGACAATGGAAGAGGCTGGAACCTGGATGGATGATGTACGCAATGACCCATTTTACAAGTATATGGCGCCATGGCACTATACCAATATTGATTCCGGTGCCCGCTACCAGCCTGCACCGGGCGGTGACATTGTTACGGCACTCAATACCGCTTACAAGGAATTGGAACATATGGATTCCCTTAGCCCACAGCGGTTGCGCTTTGACGTGCTTGTACTGTTTCATCTTTGCGGCGACCTGATGCAGCCACTACATGCTGGCTATGGTGCTGATAAGGGCGGTAACTCCTATCAGGTACAATACAATGGTAAAGGAACCAACTTACACTCTCTTTGGGATACGCAGATCATTGAAACCCAGAGTATCACTTTTGCATCACTGGCAGATAGCACAAATGCCCGTAACAGTCAGGGAACTAAAGAACTACGGCAGGCGCCGGTGGATTTCATACAAGCTTTGAATTATAGCCGGTACCTGCTTGAATCAGTCTACGCCTTAAAAGGACATAAGACCGATGAAAAGTATGTCCAACATGCAACAGAACTGATTCGTTACCAATTAAAGGCGGCCGCTTCTCTGCTGGCTATATCCTTAGAACATCTATTCAGCCAAGCTAAGAATATACCGGTAGAGAAGCCAACCACCAGCACTAAGCCAGAGGCTAAAACCGATACTGCCTACCAAGAGCTACTGGTCAAGGTATCAGCAGATAAAGCAGCAGAGTATATTGGTGAGAAGGTGGCTGTATGCGGAAAGGTGTACAGTGCAAAGTTTCAAGGCGGCAGCGGTGTTACGTTTATTAATATGGGCGGGGAATATCCCAACAATACGTTCACAGCTGTAA
>CAXTDG010000601.1:0-3254 GCA_964242675.1 uncultured Chitinophagaceae bacterium | reverse complement strand
TATTTCTTTCACTTTTGTTCTCTAATGCATTCTATTATTTGATTCTTTATTTTGAAAACGTAGTTCAGGGAATGGATGCCTTGTGCCGCTCCGTACAATTTTATAGAACTAGCTTTCAGGTAGTTTACTGTTATGCAATACAGCCCTTTATAAGGATGAGCCACCCAAATTTTATCGTCCGCTGCAATGGTTACAAACCTTGATGATTCAAAATTGATGTTGAGACCAGATGGACTGAAAGTATTATTTGCATAGTTGTAAAAACTAAGCCCGTTGTAGGTACCAGCAACCATTAATGGCGCAGGCGTTGTGGTACCATAGGGTTGAAAATTCCAATAACCACGGGTAGTGGATAATCTTTCGGCCCGCTGATTTTCATCATTGATAACAAATGCACCTTCATTGTGACCCATTAGGAGTTTATCATTTACCTGCGAAAGATTCCAGACCTGCCCACGGGAATTGTCAACCAGTTTTATAGGGCTGGCTGTATAACTAATATCTTCTTTGCCGATTAGTGGTGCAAAGTACAAGCCGTTTGAGGTGCCGATATATAGTTTGTTTTTGTACAATGCCGCACTATAACCCGCAGCCTCCGAATGGCCGGGAATGTAGATATGCCGGACAGCATTATTGTAGGCCACCATATCAATACCATTGTCCATCGCCAGCCAGATGTTATGATCATTGTCTAAAAAAACGGACAGGATATTATTGTTTTGAACACCATCTTCATTTGACAACGACTGGATAAGTTCACCCGATTTATTGATGACATAAATACCTTGCTGGCTGGTTCCCAATGCAACGTTTTCGTTTCCGGCCAGGCATGCCGTTGAAATATGCTGTTGCGAAATTTGAGAAATAGCAGGTGAATTGAATGCAGTAATAGCATTGCCAGCTAAGATAAATAAACCTGAAAGCTGCGTTACCAAAAGCGAACTGTCCTTGTTGAGACTAATTACAGCCGTTACCCAGCTATTAGGCGGCATTTCGTTTTTATTGCCAAAAGGTTCCCAGATTCCGTTTTTGAAAAAGCATAATTGGTAATTGTTATTCTGCGCAATTAACTGATGGTTGCTTTCTCCTAGAAAAGCCCACTCTTTGCTTGGGTAGACAACTATTTTCTTACCCGCAAGCTGAAATATCTTACTGTTCGATCTAAAGAACACATCACCATCGAGACATTTAATATCCCATACATCATCAAACGACCTGTCCTTTTCCTTTATATAAGGCAGTAAAGACGTATAATGTAGTTCGCCATCCTGGCTGGGGCTGAAATAACCCAACTCGCCTTGCCCACCAACATAAATTTTTTTGTCCGGCGCAATTACCAGCGACCGTACGTTGGTTTTGTTGGGTAGGGGATACAACTTCCAGCGGTTGCCATCAAAACTGAGTAACCCTTCGTTGTTGGCAAAGTACATAATACCAGAAGCATCTTGCTCTATATCCCAGTTTTGGGAGCCGCCTTTGTAAGTTTGCTTAGTGTAATTAATTATACCTGGTAAACCAATTGTGTTCTGGCTATTAGCGGTAGTAATAAAAATAAGAAAGGAAAAAAGCAACAGCTTCCTCATGTAATTTTCAAAATGGCTATCGTTTAATCAAAAGTGTATTCTACACCATCTCTTCAATGGAAAAGAGTAAATACTACTGCAAAGTAGGAAAAGAGATGTATTGATGTAGTGATTTGCTGCCTAAAAACTAACAATCATTAGTTATGATGTGGTAATGATGTAGTGCTGCAAACGTTTGAACCTTCCAAGTCGGCCTACATTTGTGCCATGCTTGCACCCTGTATAAAAAGGGTAGGCTGGAATATTAAGACAACCTGTATGAAAAAAACTACTGCTTTGATTTGCAGCCTTCTCTTGCTGCAACTATTTGGGCTACGAGCCTTTGCACAATCCATTGAAGTAAATGGACAAGTAACCAACAAAACCGGCAGCACCCCGGTAGAAGGTGTTTCAGTCACCGTAAAAGGTTCCAAAGAAGGAACAAAGACTGACCGTCAAGGTTATTATAGTATAGTACTGCCCAGGAAAGGAACACTTACATTCACAAGTATAGGCTTCACCGCCCGTGAATTAACAGTAAACAATGCCGGTACTTACAATCTGGAATTAGAATCTGTAACCTCTAACTTAAATGAAGTAGTGGTAGTAGGGTATGGTACCCGTACTCGGAAGGCACTTAGTACATCTATCTCATCTATTTCTGCGAAAGAAATTACTGCTGCACCTGTGGCTGATGCAGCGCAAGCGCTACAAGGCCGGGTATCTGGCGTTACAATTGTGCAAGGTAGTGGTGCCCCCGGTGGTACTGGTGGTACCACCATTCGTATACGGGGTATCAGTTCTATCAATGGTGAAAACAATCCATTGATTGTGGTAGATGGTTTCCCTTTACCCGACCAGGGCGCTAATAATATTTTGAACTCCTTTGGTACTGGAGATATTGAAACCATTGATGTATTAAAGGATGCGGCTGCAGCTTCTATTTATGGTGTACGGGCTTCCAACGGGGTTATCATTATTACCACTAAAAGAGGAAAAGCAGGAAAAGCTACTCTCTCAGCCGATGTGTACCATGGTATACAAAGTGCCTGGAAATTGCCTAAGATGCTGAACGCACGGGAATATGCAGTGCTGAACAGTGAGGCTAGAATAGCCAGTGGTTTACCAGTAATTCCTAAGCTTGCTGATCCTAATACCATTCAAAGTCAGTACGGCGAGGGAACCAACTGGATGAAAGAAATTTTTAGAAGGGCTGCCATTACTAACGCTACATTAACGGCTACCGGCGGTTCGGATGCGGCTAAGTATATGCTGAGTGCTGGATACTTTAAGCAGGATGGTATCATTTACAATACCGATTATGAAAGATATACCGTACGCTTTAACGGGGATGTGAAAGTAAACAATCACATTAAGTTCGGGAATTCCTTATCAATGAACCGGTCTGTAGAGCATGGTGCTAATACGTATGATGCTTTCAACAGTATAGTAATTCTTGGTATGACTGCTCCGCCAACTGTAAGGCCTCGTAATGCGGATGGCACCTATGCTGGCGGTAATGGTTCTATAGATGGCTATGATGAACCTAACCCGGTTTACAACCTGGAAGTGCCTCAAAATTCCTACACAAAATATCGCCTCAATGGCAATGTTTTTATGGAAATTGATTTTCTAAAGTACCTGAAATTTAGAACGATGGCTGGGGCTGACTACACTCTTGGAGAAAACAGG
>CAXTDG010000600.1:0-3280 GCA_964242675.1 uncultured Chitinophagaceae bacterium | reverse complement strand
CCCCCACCTATCCTCCCCCAACGGGGGAGGGAATGTGCGAAGAATGAAGCGAAGATTGACATAATAGTAAAGATTGAAATGTTACGTTTTTGCTCCTCCCCCGTTGGGGGAGGTTGGGTGGGGGCTTTTTAATGCAGTACCACTGCACCGCCCATATCTTCCAGTGCCACGCCTTTGGTTTCGGGCATCATCCGCCACACGAATAGCAATTGAAAAACCATCATGACACAGAAGAAGCCGAAGATGTAAGCACCGCCCACATTGGCTGCAAAAAACGGAAATACCTGTGCTACAAGGGCCGCCCAAACCCAGTGCGTAAGGCAGCCGAAGGAAGTGCCGGTTGCCCGTACGGAGTTGGGGAAAATTTCGGAAATGAATACCCAGATAACAGCGCCCTGACCTATGGCATGGGCAGCTATAAATAGAAAGGTATAATACACCACCGCACCAGTTGAACCACTACTAAAAGCATAGGCAATCAGACCCAGTGAAATGATGTAACCAAACGAGCCCAAGTACATCAGCGTACGGCGGCCATATTTATCAATCAGGCTCCAGCCAATAATGGTGAACAGCAGGTTGATAGCGCCAATACCCACCGTACTCAGCAGCGAACCATTACGACCAATACCTGCCATCTCAAAAACCTTAGGCGCAAAATAGATAATGGCATTTATGCCGGATAATTGATTGAACGTAGCCAGCAAAAAAGCCAGCAGCAAGGGCCGGGTAAATTTCTTCTGAAACAGCGGCTCGTACTTATGTGTAGCAGCGGCCCGCAAATCGGCTACCGTTTTATCTACATTGTCTTCTGTAATGGCTAACACCCGCCGGGCATGGGCTTCATCGTTTTTATACAACAATAGCCACCTGGGTGTTTCCGGTACAGCCAGCATACACAGGGAAAATAGCAGCGAAGGAATGGCCACTACGCCTAGCATCCAGCGCCAGTCATTAGCCCCGCCTACGCCCTGCAAAAGATAATTGGAACCATAGGCTACTAGTATCCCTGAAACTACACTCATTTGAAATGAAATCACCAGGCGACCCCGGTACTTGGGTGGTGCTATCTCCGAAATATAAACGGGTGCAACTACAGAAGATGCGCCAATACTTAATCCGCTTAAAAAACGGAAAATCATAAACGTCACTACATCCGGCGATACCGCAGCGCCGATAGAAGAAACGAGGAAGATGATTCCTATCCAGAACAGGGTTTGCTTGCGACCTATTTTATTGGCCGGAATGTTACCAAAAGCTGCCCCGAAAGCAGTGCCGTATAGTGCTATGGCAATAGCAGTTCCGTGCATCCAATCGCTTAGGTTCCAAAGCTTTTGTATGGCGCCTTCCGCCCCGGAAATAACGGCTACATCCAACCCAAAAAGAAAGCCACCCAGGCCTACGGCAATAGACCAAAAAATGATTTTGTTATTCATATGGCAAGCAAAAAAATGACGAGGTTCTGCTAGGCTAAGCGCCGGACTCCGTCCGGTGTTGGCTTGTTACTTTTGACCGAAGTGTAAGAATGTGTGAGATAAGTAACGGATAGACACCGGATGAAGCCCAGCTTCTATTATGTGAATACTTAAACAGAGAGTGGGAAAAGCTTCGTTGTAAGTGAGAATAATGATGTTTGTTTGATAGTAAAATGAAATAATATGGTTTTATTGGAAAATGCAGCAATAGGTATATTTCTTCTTATTCCAACCGTTGTTGCATTCATAATAAGCCTCTTTATTGCTCGATGGGTGTATCATAAATTTGACATGGGAACAAAGAGCAAATGGTTTGTGACAATTGTTACTTGGGCATTTGCTTTCATAATTCTGATGCTCCTATTTGTGAATGCATTTGGATACTATCTAGGGAGCTTATAATTTTCTGTATTTACAACACCTCCAGCACATAAAACCCATACGGCGGCAACACAATGTATTCATCATCTCTACCTATGGTGTGCGTTTGCCCCTTCCAATGGTCATACAATTCAGCAGGTGCAGCGCCATGCTCTTTAAAAATATACCAGGTTACAAAGGCTTCTGCACTGCTGTAATTAAACAGGCAATACAGCTTTTTATTACCAAAGCGGCGCAGGTAGCCAGCCGCATGAATATTGTGCGGACTCAGCCAGGTAATATTGCTATGGTCGGCCACAATGCTCAGCTTTTTACGCAGTGCAATGAGTTGTTGCGTAGCAGAAAAAATGCGTTGTTCAATGGTGCCATCTTCCTGTACTTTTTCCGCTTTGTGCCAGTCAATTTGTGGCCGATGCATCCAGCGGTTATCGTAGTTTTTACCGGGTTCTTCCAGGTAGGCGTAGTCGTTGGTGTAGCCCAGTTCATCACCATAAAAAAGCATGGGCATCCCACCCATAAAAAAGGAAGTGGCCTGCATCAATAATACTTTATCAATAGCGGTATTAATAGCCAGTTCGCTACCTGATTTAATTGCTTTTTCCAGCCCGCAAAGCGAAGCCAGGGTGCCGCTAATTCGGGCATCACCCGTTTTAGGATTGAAGGCAAATAAAGCGCCGCTAGCCGTAGAAAATTCCAGCGAACCTGAGTAATAATTTTTCAAAAACTCCCGATGGCGCCAGGGCTCAAAACCTGCCTGCCGAATCATATAATCATCGTAAGCCAAGCCAATATCATCGTGGCAGCGGGTGTAGCTAATCCACGAAGTGCCAAACGGTTTTTGCAAAATCAAATGTTGTGCAGCCAGCATTACACGGGTATCGCCAGTAGCCAGTGCATCCCACTGCAAGGCCATTTGCGTAGCGTTGTAGGCAAAATCGCATTCCCTTGCGGTGTACTCACCCGTACCAAAATATTTGATGATTTCTGCGGGGGCAACAATGGCTTCTCCCAGCAATGCCATGCCCGGCGTTGCCACCTGCACACATTGCTTAATGAGTCTTAGTAGAGTATGTGCCAGCGGCAGGTTCTGGCAGTTAGTTCCCAGTTGTTTCCAGATAAAAGCCGGGGCATCAATCCGCAAAATATCTACACCCAAATTGGCGTAGAAAAAGATGGTATCCAGCATAGCATTCAGCACTTGTGGATTACCATAATTCAGGTCCCATTGGTAATTATGAAAAACGGTCATTACCCACTTTTCGCATTCAGGTATCCAAGTAAAATTTCCAGGTGCCGCTTCGGGAAAAATCTCCGGCATGCTGGCCTCAAAAGCATCTGGTATTTACCGGTTCTCATACATGTAACAAAAATGCTGATAGTGCGGGTCGCCAGCCTTTGCTTTTTCGGCCCATTGGTGCCGGTGG
>CAXTDG010000599.1:0-3302 GCA_964242675.1 uncultured Chitinophagaceae bacterium | reverse complement strand
GCAGTTATCAATTCGCAATCATTAATTGAAAATAATCATGAAGAAAGTT
Organism: uncultured Chitinophagaceae bacterium; assembly: GCA_964242675.1. GTDB lineage: Bacteria > Bacteroidota > Bacteroidia > Chitinophagales > Chitinophagaceae > JAZKFT01. The sequence continues at coordinate 3,253 of CAXTDG010000599.1, read as the reverse complement.
TACCTCTTTCTCTGTCTGGCTTTTGTGTGCCAGTGGGGTTTTAGTCAAGTTGTTTTAACGGCTGAAAATGGGAGTTACTCACAGAACTTCGACGGAATGGGAGCTACCACTAATTACCCAGCTGGCTGGACGGGAATTAAGTATGATGGAACGAATGCTACCACTGCCAATGGCGCATTTTTAGCACCAGTAGTAGGAAATGGATCCAGCCCCAATGGTGGAAACATTTATAATGTGGGTACAACGAATGCTGCTGATAGGGCATTGGGCTCAATAGCTTCAGGGACAATTATTGGTGCTTATGGTGCCAGCTTTCAAAACAACACTGCCAAGATAATCCTGGATATGAACTTCAATGGTGTAATGGAACAATGGAGAACTGGTAACGATCCTGTAGTAGAAAAAGTCTACTTTGAATATAGCACCGATGCTACCAGCCTATTTAGCGGTACTTGGACACCATTATCAACCATGGACTTAGTTGAAAAACTAACTGGCACTACTACTAATGCCGGGGTTGATGGTAATTTGGCTGCTAATCAAACAGCTGTTTCAGGTACAATTGGTTCTCTGAATCTGTTACCGGGTGGAACTTTATGGATACGGTGGAGAGATGTAAATGATGTAAATACGGATGGTCTGTATGCAATTGACAATTTTCAACTTTCGTACACCAGCGGAGCGGCTGATATTACACGCCCTACTATTTCATCTATCAACCCTGCCAATGGCTCAACCAGCGCAGTAGGTAATCAGTTATTCTCTCTTACGCTTTCCGAAGCAGTGCAAAAAGGTACCGGCAATATTTACCTGAAAAAAGCGGCTGATAACAGTACATTACAAACACTGGATTTAACCAATGCAGACGTTGCTTTGAACGGAACAACTGCTACTTTTAGTTTGGGCAATCTTGACCTTCAAACAGGTTACTATATCCTGATAGATAGCACTACGTTCAGAGATCCTTCCGGAAACAGCTTTGTAGGTATTTATAATGCTACTGGCTGGAGTTTTACCACCGGTACCACGTTTGCAGCTTTCGACTTCAATACCTGTGGTGCTTATGCCAATGTCAACAGGGGTTTTAGCCAATACAATGTACTGGGCGATAGCGTTTGGAAATGCACTCAGTTTGGAAATAATGGCACCAACGGCGTACAAATGAATGGGTATGTAAATGCCACCATTGGTAATGCTGCCAACGAAGACTGGCTCATTTCGCCTTCTTTCAATCTTGCTGGCTACAATATTCCATTACTGAAATTCTACAGCGTTAGTGCTTTCGTTGGCCCATCGCTGCGGCTAATGGTTTCTACCGATTACGTATCCGGTGCTCCATCTACCGCCACCTGGACGGAGGTTTTCGGAAAGTTTCCCGCTAATAATTCTTTCGTCTGGACTTTGAGCGATAGCATCAACCTTAGCAACTTCAAACAATCCAATGTGCATGTTGCCTGGGTGTACTATTCAACGATAGATGAAGCATCCCGCTGGACGCTGGACGACATAGCTTTCTTTAATTCCAACGTTATTCCTGCACCTTTTGTAGTGCCAGTTTCTGCTAGCCTTAACGTGGGGTATGCACCTTACGGGGGGAATGGCCCCTGGCAGCCGGTTACTTTCAATGCTAACAGCCTTACGGGAAATCTTTCATTTACGGCCTCTGCTAATTTTCAGCTAAGCCGGGATACCACTGCTACAGCAAGCAGCTCGGTCACCTTTACTCCAGCCGAAGCCAATGTAGATGGCGTAAAAACTTTTTATGTTCGCCTGGTACCAGATTCGGTTGACAAAGGATATAGTGGCGTTATTACTACTACTTATAGTGGTAACACTTATGCTTTCATGTCGCTACTGGGTACTTCCTTATCGCCTGCCAGAACGCTGGATATTGTGAACTGGAACTTGGAATGGTTTGGACACCCCGATAACACCGGCACATTTGGTCCAACCAATAAAGACCAGCAGTTTACCAATGTGCTGAAGGTATTACGGTCAATAGATGCCGATATCTTTTCGCTAGTTGAGGTGGTAGATACCAGCCGCTTCCGTCGATTGACAGATAGCCTGGGAACAAGTTATGGTTCTATTGTTTGTAATTATGGTACCCGTGCCGTAAACCCGGCTAATGGTGCTTACGATACTAACATTGCTACAGCCCAAAAGGAAGGTTTCATTTATAAAAAATCAGTTTTTGCTAACGTTACTGCAAGGCCATTTTTGCTTACAAACTATAATGATACACTAACCCCAAGCAGTTATTATTGGTGGAGCAGCGGCCGTTTCCCTTACTTAATGGAGGCTGATGTAACGCTGGAAAACCAGACCAAACACATGGTATTTGTGCTACTACATGCCAAGGCAAATACGGGTACCGATGCGGAAAAAAGAGAATCGTATTCACGTCGTAAAAACGGAATATTAAATATGAAGGATTCGCTGGATGCTAATTTCGGTACAGCTAATATCATCATCCTGGGCGACTACAACGATAAGTTATCGGGCACCATTGCCCCTACTACCGGTGCTGATACCGTTTCATCGTATCAATCTTTTGTAATAGATAGTACCGATGGCAATAACTATAAATCGCTGACGCTGCCTTTTGTGAATGTGGGTACGACTGCAACAGGCAATGCAGCTATAGATAATGTGATTGTTTCGAATGAACTAGCCCCTTATTACCTGGCCAATTCGCTACAGATCAGGAAAGATGTTGCCAACCTGGTAAGCAGTTATGCTAGCACTACCACCGATCACTACCCCATCTTTAGTCGTTTCTATTTCAATCAGGCGATAGTATTGCCAGTAACAATCCTCAGCTTCACCGGTGCTAAAAATGGAGAAACATCGCTGCTGCAATGGCAGGTGGCTCAGGAATTGACTCTGGACAAATACGTGGTACAAGCTAGTGCCGATGGTAGAAACTTTACTGCTATTGGAACGGTGATGGCTACCGGTAAAAGAAGTTACCAGTTTAACGACAGCAAGCCTTTTGCTGGCAACAATTTCTATCGTCTGCAAACAGTAGATAAAGATGGCAAAATAGCCTACTCAACTATTGTGAAATTGTATTTTGGAAAAGCCTGGCAGGTGACGCTATCTCCCAACCCGGTGAAAGAAACCATGTATGTACAAAGTACGCAGGCTGGCAAATTAACTATCAGCTTATATGATGCAACGGGTAGAAAAGTAAAACAGTTTAACACTATGGAAGTAGCTGCCGGTGAAATGAAGCCACTTTCAATTAACC
>CAXTDG010000598.1:0-3305 GCA_964242675.1 uncultured Chitinophagaceae bacterium | reverse complement strand
GAGTTTCACACCCATCATCCGGGTATTGTTTTCAAGGCATTCCTGGTATAGTGTCACTTTTTTAGCGGGCTCATTTGGTATAGGAAATACCGGCGAAAAACATCTTACAAAAGTTCTAACTGTTTTTACCACCGTTTCGTAAGACGACAAGAACACTTCAACAGATGCGGAGCCTCTTGTAAAGTACCAGGAGTTGTTTTCTTTGCTATAAATGCTTTCGGGTGTGCAACCAATTTCAGCGCAAAGCTGGTTTACATAAACCTTTACCATTTCAGAAGTTGTCATTTCAATTTTTTTGAATTGTTATTAATGATTGAATGACAAAAGTAAAATTCAGGTAAGGGCTATTTTTTGACACTATATTATTGGTCAGAGTTATTCAAGAAGCGGTGAGTTCAATTATATATTCGGTTGGAAGGAAATAAGTAACAAACCAAAATGAGTTGAGCGTTATACATGCTCCCGTCATTGCGAGGGTTCTTGCCCGAAGCAACCTCATGAGTAGTAATCTCGCTAATAATGAGGTTGCTTCGTCGGGCAAAGCCTGCCCCGTACTTTAGTAGGATGCCCTCCTCGCAATGACGAGAGGATTAGCCTAACTTAATTCAGACCTCTTACTTTAAAATAGAAGCTGCCCAATGATTTTATCAATCCCGGCAACTTTTCATATTAGCGGCGATTTCTTTTTGTTATAGTAATGATGTTGCTTATTTCTCTAATAGTACCATTGCTCTGGAAATAAAATAATTCCTATTCCCGGAATGCTTTATCAACCGAATACATCCCTACAATTACCAGATATACAGAAATTATATCCATCTGCTTATTCTGAATTATTTCGCATTTATCAGCTGATACTTTTGACTCACAATCAAAAACAAAATGAAAAAAAGTATCACCTCACTATCATTCGTAGTAATTGCTTTGGCTATTGTGTTTGCTTCCTGCCATCCGGCACAGCTCAATAAAAAAGCAGAAGAAACAGCCAATGCTTTTTACACAGCTATGCAAAACAAACATTACGATTCTGCTTTAGCTTATTGCAGTGCCAAGGGCTTTGATGCCAATGAAAAAGAAGCTATGAAAACGATGCTTCAGAAAAATGAAGGCTTGCTCGGCCAGTTAAAATCCTTCACTAAAACAAGTGATTTTAATATAGCTACTTCTACATCGGTTGGTACCACGGTTGCTATGGTGTACAATCTTCAGTGGCAGTACGGAAAGTCGCAAGATTCTGTTATGACGATTAAAGATGCAGATGGAAGTATGAAAATATACAACTACCAATGGCAGCATACAGAGGGTGCTTATTTATCCGAATTAGGCATTAGCCAAAAGCAGGCAAATGAGTATATGGAATCTATTAAGGCGGATAACTATGAAGCTGCCATATCGCTTTGCTCACAACATGCACTCATCACTACGCCTAAAGAACAATGGATTGCTTTTTTAGATAATGCCAAAAATCAATTAGGTGCCATTTCTAATTACCATATCATAGCCGATAGCTGCACCTACGACATTAATACCAATGGAGATTCTGGCAACGGAAATTATTACGATGTAGTAGTTGAAACAGAACGGCCTACCGGCAAAGTGAAAGAGAAAATAGTTTTCTTTCAAAAAGATTATACCGATCCCTTAAAGCTGGCTGGTCATTCCTTTTTGTAATGACAAAAAAGGACTTGTTTACCCAGGCCTCTTAATAGAAATTACCCCCCTACCCTTGAATGTTAATAGCTTGTAAGTCTTACGATTTGCAGGCTATTTTTTATTTATACCATTCTTCTGAAAAAGAGTTTTGGTTCCGTAAAAATGTTTTTCAATTACCGGCTTTTCAGATGTTTCGGTTGGTGGAGAAACCACAATTATTTGGAAGAAATAAATGACACATTTTATAACCCTGCAATGTCATTGTGTTTGGGGATATAAATCGGTTAACATTTTTCAATTGCCACGTCCTTTAGGGCGTGGTTGCGGGTATATTATAATCGTGTAGGCTTTAGCCTAACTTATACGAGGGGAATTCGGCTAAAGCCAATACAGCGACATAATATTTTCCACGCCCTAAAGGACGTGGCAATTAACAATACAAGGTGAATGGAAGAGGCCAACGCCCTTTTTTCATAACTCAATAACACTACCTATACGGCTGATTCTTCCTACCCCGGTTCGTGTCCCCACCTCAGGTGTTTGGAAGAAATTGAGAAAATAAAATGCTCACAGTTTTTATACGCCAGCGGCGTTACCTGTTTGTAGACAAGTTAGTTCCCTTAAAAAGGGCTTATGCCCCAGCGGGGCTACCCCAAAAGGTAGCCCCGCTGGGCAATGTCATTAAGTTAGGGAATGAAGTTGCTTTTCAATTGCCACGCCTTTTAAGGCGTGGATAAAATTGTATTTCTGTATTGGCTTTAGCCCAATTGCATAATTTCTATTCGGCTAAAGCCAATACAACTCCCTGCTATCTTCCACGCCTTAAAAGGCGTGGCAATTTATCATTTCTCTTAACTTAATGACCTTGCCCATTGGGGCAAGGATGAAACTTTAAAATGTATCATTTTTTACAAACAGATAGCCTCTCTGAGGCAAAAAATTTCTTCCGAACATCTGTTGTGTCTCACGAACCGGAATGGTTGGGCAGACTGCCAGATACGAAAAAGGAAAGCAATGTTGCTTATCATCAACCATTTATGCTGTTCAGATATTCCGGTTTATTTGGAAACAAACCGAAGCTTGCCCGACACCCTGCGGGAAAAGCAGTTAAGAAACCCGGAGACCGGACGAGAAAACAACAAAGGCCTGCCAACGCAGGCTTTTTTTTACTGAAGATGGCAAAAACCCGGAGTTTCTTCTTTTGTAAATGGTTGGGAACCATTTTCAGGTGGTGGGGAACCATTTTTGGGTGGAAGGGAACCATTTTCGGGTAGTCGGGAGCCATTTCTGGGTGGTCGGCAATGGTTTTCGGGCGGTGGGGAGCCGTTTCCGGGTGGTAGGGAATCATTTCCAGATAGTAGGGAGCCACTTTAGGATGGTGGTTTGTGTTTTTCGGCTAATCTTCAATGGGAACACTCGTACCATTTAATGAATCGCAAGGGTGGCAATGGGGATAAATATTGTAAAACCAGCTTACCTAATCTATTGGCAGTCAGTATATTTATTCGGTCAATCATTCTTTTAAAACCGGCGGCACACCTTACAACCCAAACACAAGTGTGCTGCCACAAAAGCAAACTTGCCATGGAAACAACCAACAGCACTACCGGTGGTACACCGGCTACCCCCAACCCCCAAACGGAGTATGTACC
>CAXTDG010000597.1:0-3327 GCA_964242675.1 uncultured Chitinophagaceae bacterium | reverse complement strand
GCTACGGTCGGAGCGGATTGAGATTGATTTACCGAATACGGATAAGCAATTGTTGCCGGTAATGGTGGCCTAGATCATCATCCCGTTGCCTGCCAACCAAAGCACTTTGATTGTGCCTGCTTCGGCAGTTGTAGGTTCAACGGAGAAGACAGCAGTAATAAAAGTGGTAGCCGGAAAGGCGGTTTGGGTAGATGTAAAGCCCGGCAGAACAGCTGATAAAAAAACGGAAGTATTTGGCAACCTACAGGCTGGTGATACGATTGTGGCAACTGCTACTGAAGAAATTAGAGATGGGGTATCGGTTGGGAAAACAAAGGCAGTTCAGTAGATGAAATAGTTTTTTGATATAGAAGCCTCGGTTAAAAACTGAGGCTTTTTTTGTAACAATTTTGTTTGATCTATTGCCTTTTCCAATTAATTGCCACGTCCTTTATGGCGTGTATGATAGGGATATTATTGTATTGGCTTTAGCCGAATGGATGTTATGTAATTGGGCTAAAGCCAATGCCCTAATGCCATTTTGCCCACGCCCTAAAGGGCGTGGCAATTGAAAACACAGGTATTTGTCTCTGCACAATCTTAGTGTCCCTGCCTTTTAGAGCTGTACTTATCAGGAATGACTACTGCACCGTTTGCGTGAGGGATGGGGAGTAGTAGCCCACAGGCGGCGGATGAATGATGAATAAAATAATATGCCGCTACCACGCCGCCGAGGACTACTACCGACAGCCCGGCCCTTTGCGCCTGTTTTGTTTGATCAGAATTTTTGGATGGTGCAGGCGCAATGGGACACGCCCACCTGAAATTAAAACCGTCTGTAAGTGATTTTTTCTAATTCTTGCTTCGGTTCTTTTTTGCTTTGCTCCAGCTTGAGCATGGTGATGCTTACGTTGAGTTCGAACCCAATGAGCAGTATTAGGGCATTGAAGAAAATGAGGTTCATGAGGAGCAAAATGGTACTGAGGGAACCGTACAACTGGTTGTATTTTCCAAAATTGTTGACCCAAATAGAAAAGAGATAGGAGAGGACAATGGTAAGCAGGCAGGCTATAATGGCACCGGGGGAAAACATTTTCCAGCGGATGCGGACTGCGGGGGCGAAGCGGTAGATGGAGGCAATGGAAAAGTAATTGAGCATGATGATAACAACCCAGCGTACATAATGTACAAACTGACGCATAATGGTGCTTTCGATTCCAAAAAACTTGCGGATGGGTCGCCAGATAACTGGCACTTGTGTACTAAGTAATAAACCGGTAACGATAACAAGCAACACCAGAATGGATGTAAGTTTAATGGCCGTCCAACGCTTTACCAGGAACTTGCCTTTTCTTTCTTCGTAAATACTTCTATCGAACGTACGCATAATGCCCATCATAGCATTAGATGCAAAAAACAGGGCCACGATGATACTAATGGAAAGCAGGCCTGTCCGGCGGTTGCTTAGTATGTCGGTGATATCGTTAACCACGCCTTGCACTACCACATATACTCGTTCGCTGCGCAGGATGTCGTGTATGGTTCTTAAAAATTCGTTGTTGAACTGCTCCGCCACAGGTAGGTAGGGTACTAACGTGAACAGGAACATGAGGAAGGCCGGCACTGCCATGATGATATTGAAAGAAATGGCAGCAGCCCTTTCGTTGAACCCGATTTTGTTGGAATGCTGGCGGAAATATTGCACTACCTGAAACAGCGATAAACCCTGAAAACCCGGTGGCGATATCCGCTTGCTAGCCCGAATAATAGCTGCCACTGGCTGGAAATTAATGATATGCCGTTTAAGTTTAATCACAGTTTTGTAGGGTTCACTTGTTTAGCTGTTCACAAGTTCACTCGTTCTTTAGTTTAGATTTTTAAGGCTATAACGGAAAGGATAGCAAATTAGGTAAATGGAAAATATAAACGGAGCCGTTTTGGAGCAAGCATTTTATTTGAGTCCTTTTGCGGCTGAGTCAGCTGCCTTCTTCTCAGCTTTTCGTTTTAGAAAAGCGGTTAATGAATCCTGGTATTCGTGGGCCAGTTTCAAATGATCGCTATAGTTGGAACTAAAGGACGAACCGCCCCGCAAGTCGGCATTAGCTACAAAGTACAGATAGTCGGTTTGGGGGGCATTCAGTACCGCATCAATAGAAGCTGCATCCACCGTACAGATGGGGCCGGGTGGTAGGCCTTCATTTATGTAAGTGTTGTATGGTGATGGTGTAAGGAGATCTTTCTGCATCACCCGGTTCATGGTGAAGTTTTTTAAGGCAAAGCGGATAGTTGGGTCGGCCTGAAGTTTCATGCCGGTCTTGAGGCGATTTAAGTAAGTGCTGGCAATGTTTAGCTTGTCATCTGGATCATTTGTTTCTTCCGAAATGATGGAGGCTATCGTGTACACCTGATTTTGCGTATAGCCCAGGGTTTTTGCCTTTTCCTTGCGTTCGTCTTTTTCCCAAAATGCTTTTTGGCCATCTTGTAGCTTACGGAAAATGCGGCTCACCGGCCAGGTCCAGGTCATAGTGTATGTATCGTTAATGATGGCTGTCATCCAGTTGGTAGTATCCAGTCCCAACGTTCGCAATGTATCGTTGTTGGATAGGTAAGCCATTACCGTAGCAGAATCGCTTTCGAAGTTTTTGGCTATCATTTTCACCAGGTCCTGCTTCTGCCGAATCTTGCGGCTGATAACGAAGTTGACTGGTTCCTGAATGCCATTGCGTAGCCGCCGCACAATGCCATACAAGCTTTCGCCCTGTGGTATTTTGTAGCGACCGGGTTTTATTTTTTCCCAGTACCCCATTCGTGCCGCCAGCCAGTTAATGCTTTTGGTTTGCGTAGCTACGGAGTCTTTTTCCAGTGCTTTCAATACAGCATCGGGGGTGGCCTCGTTGGTATAGATGTAAACAATTTTGTAGTCGGAAGTAAAAGAGGTAGTAGCCCGGATAATGAAATACCAACCGGCTATCCCACCCACAACCAATAGCACTACAATGACGGTCAGCAACTTTTTGAACATACGGCAAATGTGTAGCAAATGCGTGAATCGTGAATCGGTAATCGTAAAAAGGAAGTGAAGGATTAGCAGAAAATTATTTGTCTACTGCGCCGGTAGATTTACTGTTGGTTAACACCCGGTAACCCCAGGCTGGCAGTGTTATGCTATCATTCCCTTTTAGTTCGTAGGGCTTGCCAGTAAAGAGTTCTGTGTAAATCCCCTTGTCGTATTGGGTTTGTAAAACGGCAGTTACTTCTTTATCGCTAAGGTTCACAATGGTGATTACTTTATCACCTCCTTTTTCTCTTACAAAGGAAACGACCTGGCTCATTTTATCATTCTTTATC
>CAXTDG010000596.1:0-3329 GCA_964242675.1 uncultured Chitinophagaceae bacterium | reverse complement strand
GTGCCACGCAATCCATTAATGTGATGGATAGTGTGAACATTAGTGCCGGAACCAACAGCAGCGAAGCCCGGTTGGTTCAGTTTTTAAAAGGTAGTGCTGCGGTAGATACAGTTGATAAAACGAAGGGGTGGATAACGCTGGACCGTTTCTATTTTGAAACTGGTAAATCCACCATTACCGCAGCATCGCAAACGCAGTTAAAAAATATTGCGTCCATTTTGAAAGCATATCCTAATGCCAACTTAAAGATTGGTGGCTATACCGATAATAGCGGCAATGCCCAGGCGAATATGGCACTAAGCACCAGCCGTGCCAATGCTGCTAAAAACGCATTGGTTGCATTAGGCATTTCGGCCAACCGCCTGCAAGCTGAAGGGTACGGACAAGAGCATGAACTGGCAGATAATGGCACCGCTGAAGGCAAGGCAAGGAATAGAAGAGTAGATGTACGGGTGGTGAAGAAATAGACCTTGAAGTATGTTTCTAAAGTGTCTTTAGATTACAATTGTATTCAATATTATTTATTTTTAAAATGGATAACACACTGGTGCTATCCATTTCTATTTTATGTAAAATGGAGCAGTTCTAATGATGCCATTTTACTTGTAATGTGGTACTCTTTCTTTTCATAATTGGTAGAAGTAAGTTTAGGCTATCTTAACGCTTTAAAATTTACGTACTATTATTTATGTTTCGCCTGTTTGCATTAGCTGTCATTTTGAATTTACAAGTAGCGTTTAAGACACAGGCGCAAAGCGTAAAGAAACCCATTTACAAACAATCTAAAAGCAGGGAATATACTCCCGGATTTTTTATTGTTTTTGGAAAAGAAATCAATAAAGCTATTCCAAGTATCGGTTCGTTTGCCGTGTGGCAGCACAATGGGCTGATTTATGAAAAGTATTTTCATGGAGCAACGGACAGCACTTTATTTAATGTAAAATCAATTACCAAAAGTATCATATCCGCCATTGGTGGAATTGTAAAGGATAAAGGATTGTTGCCGGATTTAAAGACGCCTGTTTTAAATATCCTGACGGAGTATGCACCACCTGCATCTTATCCAACTAATGTTTGGTTTGCATCTACAAAGGTCGAAAATGATTCCATCAGAAAAACAATGACACTACAGGATCTTTTGACTATGCAAACCGGATTTCAGTGGGATGATTTTGACAATTTAGCTGCTGCCTATATTTCTTCGTTAGACCCGGTAAAACTGATGCTTGAGCTTCCTTTTGAGGATTATCCTGGTCAATCGTTTAATTACTGTTCCGGTGCAGCATCCATTTTCGGAGCGGTATTATCAAAGCTTATTCAGGGAGATTTACAAGACTTTGCCAACACCTATTTATTCTATCCTATTGGTGCCAAATTAAAGCGATGGGATAAAGACCCAACCGGTAGATATGTTGGTGCATCGGAAATGTATTTAACCAATCCCGATTTAATATGTTTTGGACTATTATACCTGCATAATGGCAAAGTAAATGAGGAGCAGATTATTGCTGAATCATGGATAAAAGAATCACTTGCCAAACATGCGAAACTTAATAAATGGCCTGTTTTGCCAAATGCAAACGGCTATGGATATTATTGGTGGCGCAGAAGAACCAACGGCTACCAGGCATACGTAGCAAGTGGTGCTTGCGGCCAGCTTATCTGCATTATTCCAAAGCTGAATATGGTCATTGCAACCACCTGTTTTATTAATGCGAAAAACAGAGGAAGAAGTGAAATAAAACGGTTACACCAATTTATTGATAAAGTGGTTAAAGCAACGAAAGTTCTTTATTAATTTTGATTGAATAATCCAATATTTTTATTTTAGTTCCAGCTCACAAATAATATCTGTCCGGTCAATTTTTGCACCCATTTTTTTGTAAAATGTTATTGCTTTATTATTCCAGTCAGATACCAGCCAGCGCATCCTTTTACAATTTTCTTGTTTGGCAAGATAAATAACGGCTTCTAATAATTTGGTTCCCGCACCACTCCCTCTATATACTTCTGTTACATACAAATCATCCAGGTATAAAGCTTTGCCCGACCAGGAGTAATATGCAAAAAAGTAAGAAGCAAAACCAATAATATCACCGGTATCTGTTTGGGCTACAAAGCATTGGAATAGATGCTGATCGGCAAACATTTGCTCCGGGCTGGTCAGCAGTTTTTCAGGCGTTTTTTGAAAGAGAGGCTGTTTAGTATTTTAACAAGGCTAGATTTTACGAAGTAAAATAGCACAGAAAGCTAACCAATGCTGCGCCATCCAGCTTTGTATCTTCTTTTCATAACGCATTAGTATTCCTTTAAAACCGTCCAGCCAGGCATTTGTCCTTTCAATGACAAAGCGTTCTTTATACAGTTCGTCATCAAAGTATTCATACGCCTCCGGTAATACATTGCTGTTACGGGCATTACCGGCAATATTGGCCTCTATCTGCCGCTCTGCACAAACCTGCCGTAGTTCTTCCACATCAAAACCAGCATCCGCATTCATAAATACCCCCTTTAACAGTATACCTGCCGTTTCCAGCAAGTTGCACATTTGCTCAAATAAAGTTCTGATTTCATAGACATCGTTGTGGTTGCCTGCCTGCGGCTCGCTCATCATCAGTGGCAGCCCCTGCTTATCGGTAAAGAACAGGGCATTGGTAGTGTGAGCCTTCTTTCTGCCCTGATAACCAACCGCTTCGCCGCCCTGTTTGGCAATGGTGTGTGAGCCATCCAGTTGCATCGAAGAGAGGGCTAAGCAATGCTTGTTTTGTTGCAGGATAGCCAGCCAGGCGTTTTGAAAGGAGCCATCCTTAAACCATTTATTGAAGTAGTAGTACACGCCCTGCCAGCTAATGGCTTCCGGCTCAAAAAAAGCTTTTAAGGGCAGCCACCGCCACTGTTCACCCGTTTTCAACCGGTGCAATATGGCAGCTACTACATCACTAAGGGCAACTCCTGATTGGGCACCCCTTTTACCTACGCTCAAATGCGGCACAATCCATTTTTCAATCATACTTTTGTTTAAGACTTCCATGCGGGTAGGACCTTTTTTGTTTTGCAACTCAAAGTTCTTATGACCCATGGAGGTCTTTTGTTAAAATACTAAACAGCCTCATTAGTTTTATTAAAGTATATCAAGTTTTTTTTTAAAAACAAAGATAATCTTTCTAACAAAATAACCACTTATAAGTAGTTCCTCATAAGTGGTAACTAAAAAGAGGGGGAATAGATTTATTTTACTTGATGAATGGTAAAGGCGAAAAACATACAAAGCACTCAAAAAAGGATGTAGCCGAGTACCAGGAACTATTAGGAAAAAGGATTAAAGAGTT
>CAXTDG010000595.1:0-3344 GCA_964242675.1 uncultured Chitinophagaceae bacterium | reverse complement strand
GGTTATATGTACATAAAACAAGCGAAGATTTTTATTGCGAGAGTTGGTAAGCATTATTCCCCTTTAGCTTTCTCCCATCTGCTAACAAAATGTAAAAACGGCAGTTACTGAAAGTTTGGTAAGCCATTTGCTCCAAGCCCGCCTACCTAAAGTTTCACTAACAGAACAATTTAAAGATTATGAAGAAGATGTTATTTGGCACAATGATGCTGGCTGCCTTTGTAGCAACCAAAACAAACGCACAGATTAAAGACAACTTATCGTTTGGACCACTTGTAGGCTTTGGCCATAGTACAATTAGCTATGACTATGGTAGCGGTGTTAGCAAAAAGTTCAACCCTTCCTTTAATGGTGGTGCCCGGCTGGTGTACAGCGCTACGCCCAATTTGGGGTTTGGGCTTGATGGTACTTTTCGTATGGAAGGTGTAAAGCTTGAGTCTGGCACTGTTAAGCAAACAGTTCACTTAAACTATATTAACCTCGATCCGAAATTGTATTACTTTTTTGGTAAGTATGGTCAATCGTTTCGTCCTAAAATAGGTATTGGACCCAACTTCGGCTTTTTGGTAGGTGGCAAAACAAAAACAACCATCGGCACCACTACTACAGAAACAAAATCGAAAGATTTTTATAATGGATTCAACTTTGGATTGGCTGGAGCCCTGGGCTTCAACTACCGCATCAAGAGCGGTACCTGGTTGAACGTAGATGCCGTGTACAACAATGGTTTGAGCGACCTGTCGAAAAATGACAACGTATCTCCTAAAAGCCGCAGTATTTTCCTAAACGTGGGTGTGACCTTCGGTATTGGCCACGTAGAAAGTAAAAAATAATTATTCCCATCATTACTTAAAAAGATCCCTTGCCCTATGGCAGGGGATTTTTTTATTGAGATAAATTACAATTCTTGCATCAGCAACTTACTTTGCGCTGCTATGCTGCAACTGCAATCTATTTCGCTTACCCAGTTTAAAAACTACCAGTTTCAGCAGTTTTCTTTTTCAAAAAAAGTTGTTGGTATTTGCGGGCTAAATGGTACTGGTAAAACCAACCTGCTGGATGCCATTTATTATTTGTGCTTTACCAAAAGCTATTTCAATAATACCGATACCCAAAACGTAGCCACTGGCAGCCAGGGCTTTCGGCTGAGTGGGCACCTGCTGGAAGACCGTCGCAATGGGGAGCAACATCCGCTGGACGTTGTGTGCATTTTGCGGGAAAATGGCCGTAAGGAATTTTCGGTAGATGATGAAGCCTACACTAAAGTAAGCCGCCACATTGGCCGACTGCCTTGTGTAATAATTGCGCCAGATGATGTAGAACTGATTACCGGCCATAGCGAAGAACGCCGCCGTTTTATGGATGCCCTGCTTTGCCAGTTGTACCCCGAATATTTACAAAAACTGATTGACTATAACAAGCTGCTGCAACAGCGCAATAGCCTGCTTAAACAGTTTGCCGAAAGTGGCCGCACCGACCATCAGCTGCTGGATGTAATAAACGACCAGATGGCAGACCGGGGTGACGCTATTTTTGCTATACGCAATAAGCTGATGCCTTCTTTTTTGCAGCAGACGATGGAGCACTATCACCGCATTGCCCAGCAGCCGGAAAACCTGCAACTCAGTTATGCCAGTCAGTTGCAGCATTCGCCATCCATAAGTTTGCTAAACAATACGCTACCGAAGGATATGGTGCTGCAACGCACTACAGCGGGTATTCACCGGGATAATATTGAGATGCTGCTGAATGGTGGGCCGTTTAAACAAATAGCATCGCAAGGGCAGCGCAAGAGTTTACTGTTTGCCATGAAGCTAACGGAATACGAAGTGTTGCAACAACACAAAGGTTTTGCCCCACTCCTGCTACTGGATGATGTATTTGAAAAACTGGATGCAGTGCGGATGAAAAACCTGCTACAGGAAGTATGTATTGAAAAAGGTGGCCAGGTATTTATTACCGATACGCACCGGCAGCGGCTGGAAGAAAACTTATCGGCCATTGGGGCTGATTACGAGATAGTGGAGTTATAGAAGTTTAAAGTTTAAGGTCTAAAGTTTAAAGTTCTGAATGTTGACCTTTGGTCTTCTCTCTAAACATTGCTTTATATCCCTGCTTTTGATTTATAACAGTTCGCAGTTCACTTTTACCTTTGTTCCAACAAACTATCAACTCGTTCAGACAATAAAAAACACTGCCTGAATCGCACAACTTTGAACTTTAGACCTTAAACTTTAAACCTTTTTTATGGGTGAATACAAACTGGGCGATGCCCTAAAAGGTTTTTTGAATAAAAGCCGTTTGAATGGCAGCGTAAATGCTTTGAAGATTGAAGGCATTTGGGAAGATATAATGGGCAAAACCGTTTCTCGCTATACCGACAAACTGGAAATTATTGGCACCACGCTTTTCATTACTTCCTCAGTTGGCCCACTGAAGCAGGAACTATCTTTTCAGAAAGAAAAGATCATTGAACGGGTGAATGAAGCGATGGGTGATACGGTGATAAAGGCAGTGATTATTCAGTAGACTCAATTACTAATGAAAAAGCAGTATGATGAAATGTATCCTTTTCTGATAGTAGGAACCGGTGTACTTATCTCTCCTATTGTTTATTTCGTATTCGAAATGTTTGCTGCTAATTCCAGGATGTTTTTAGATTTAAAATCGGCAATACAGATCATCTGGTTAATTGGATTTGGTGCCTTATTCTCTGTACCAACGCTTGTAGTATCCTTTTTTCTTTTCAGAGTAATCGCTTTTACTTTAAATACTAATACTATTTGGAAAAAAGGTCTTTGTGTTTCTATTGTTCAAATAGGTCTTGTTCTTACTTTTTACTTTGTGACACATGGAAACGTGTTTAGGAGATTTGATCCTTTGACTGCTATTTACGCCCTTACTATTACAGTCGCAGGTTTCTATTTTGATTTAGAAGTATGCAACTACGAAAACGCCGTTTCGAAATAATTGAAACGGCGTTTTTAGTATTTATCTCAAAAACTTTCTAGTAAATCTTGTCATCCATTTCGCTTACGCCAATCATATTCTGGTTATTGGTATAGTCATCTTTGTGGGCCATTACTTCCCGCAGTAAATCGTTAATCGTTACCACGCCCAGGAAATTGCCTTGATCGAACACCAGCAGGTAGCGGGTTTTGTGGGTGTTAATGAGTTCCATGCAGCGGTCCACCGATTCTGTAAGGCCCACCATTGGCAGGGCTACACTCATTACATCCTTTACAGGCGTTTGATTACTATGCAAGCCTTTTAGTATTACGTTCCGGCTGTAATCTCTCTCGGAGAAAATGCCATGAAATGTGTTGCCATGCATTACGATTAGA
>CAXTDG010000594.1:0-3345 GCA_964242675.1 uncultured Chitinophagaceae bacterium | reverse complement strand
GATTAATCATACCAAACGCTGGGCAGTAAATGGAGCGGCTACCGCCAAAAATTACTACCACATGGGCGGCTGGGCACTTCACCACAATTCCGATATCTGGGCACAAACTAACCCGGTGGGAGAAGGCAGTGGCGATCCTAAATGGGCTAACTGGAGTTTGGGAAGTCCCTGGATCAGTCAGCACTTATACGAGCATTACCGCTTTACCAAAGACAAAACTTATCTGCAACAAACGGCTTACCCACTCATGAAAGGGGCTGCCCAATTTTGCCTGGATTGGCTGGTAGAAAAAAATGGTGTTTTGGTAACGGCTCCTTCCACTTCGCCGGAAAATGTTTACATCCACCCGGCGGGTTTTAAAGGCACGGTTACCATAGCTTCTGCTATGGATATGGAAATTATTTGGGACTGCTTTACCAACGTAATGGAAGCCGCAAATGAATTGGGAATAGATAAAGATTTTGCTGCCCTGCTACAGCAAAGAAGAGCCATGCTATCGCCCCTGAAAATTGGTAAGAAAGGCAACCTGGTAGAATGGTTTGGCGATTGGGAAGATGAAGACCCGCAGCACCGGCATGTATCGCACCTGTTTGCATTGCATCCGGGCCGGGAAATATCGCCTTTGCTGGATACCGCATTTGCCAATGCTTGCCGCAAAACGCTGGAGATAAGAGGCGATGGCGGCACGGGCTGGAGCAAGGCCTGGAAAATTAATTTCTGGGCAAGATTGCTCGATGGTAGTCATGCGTATAAGATGTACCAGGAGTTGCTAAAAACATCAACTTTAATTAACCTGTTCGATACACATCCGCCCTTCCAGATTGACGGTAACTTTGGCGCCACCGCAGGCATTACTGAAATGTTGCTGCAAAGCCATCTGAAAGACATATACCTGCTCCCTGCACTGCCCAATGCCTGGCAAACCGGCCATGTAAAAGGCCTAAAAGCCCGGGGAAATTTTGAAATAGAAATGGATTGGAAAGAGGGTCGTTTAAAAAAGGCATTGGTTACTTCTATCAAAGGCGGCATCTGCACTATTAGAGCGAACAATAAAATGGAAGTAAAAAGCCAGCAGGCGATTTACAAAGAAGAAATAGTAGCTGGCAAAACGCAATACATTATTTCCTTTAAAACAACTGCTGGTAAGGAATACGAGTTGCTCACAAATTAATTTACATGAAGAGAAAAATAACTGGTTTTATTGTATTAGCTGCTGCTCATTTCTTATTTGCAACAGCACAACCAACTACGCTGAAATACGACTTTGGCGAAGGTGCTGCACCAGCGGGTTATACCAAGGTAACACCAGCTAGCATGTATTCTCCCGAAACAGGATTTGGCTTTGATCTTAATTCTGTTATTAGCGCAAAAAAAACGGGTGGCAAGAGAGGTGTAGACGATGATTTTATTACTGCCGAAAAGCCTTTTTATTTTTCCGTAAAACTGCCGGATGGTAATTACAATGTTAGCGTTGTTTTGGGCGATGCAACCGGTACTTCCTCTACTACTATTAAAGCCGAGTGTCGCCGCCTGATGGTAGAGAAAATAGAAACAGGAAAGGGCAAATTAGCAACGGCCAATTTTACGGTGCATGTAAAAGACAGCATCATTCGTAAGCCCGATGGAGACAGCAAAGTGCGGCTAAAACCCCGAGAATTTAGCTACCTGCATTGGGATGATAAACTAACGCTAGAATTTAATAACAAAGCTCCGAAAGTGTGTGCTGTAACCATTACACCAGTTAGCACTATACCCACCATTTTTTTAGCAGGCAATTCTACAGTAGTCGATCAATCGGAAGAGCCCTGGGCGGCCTGGGGACAAATGTTTCCAGCTTTTTTGCAAGGCGGGAAGGTATCTGTTGCCAACTACGCCGAAAGTGGTGAAACCTTAAAAGCTTTTAAAGGCGAACGGCGGCTGGAAAAAATATGGAGTTTAGCTAAGCCGGGTGATTATTTATTCATTGAATTTACCCACAACGACCAGAAGCCCGGCGGTAATCATCTCGACCCTTTTACTACCTATAAATCCACATTGAAAGAGTGGATAGGGGAAGCTCGTAAACGAGGTATAACACCGGTATTGGTAACGAGTATGCACCGCAGACGCTTTGATAGTGCTACCGGCAAAATCATCAACACACTGGAAGATTTTCCTGAAGCCATGCGGCAAACGGGTACCGAAGAAAGAGTGCAGGTGTTGGACTTAAATGCGATGAGCAAAATACTGTACGAAGCCTGGGGACCACAGGAGTCTGTAAAGGCCTTTGTGCATTACCCTGCAAACACTTTTCCCAACCAGCCTAAGGAGTTAAAAGATGATACGCATTTTAACGCTTACGGGGCGTATGAACTAGCAAAATGTATTGTACAGGCTATCAACCAGTCTGATTTACCTATTAAAAAATTTATTGCTCCAACCTTCAAAGGTTTCGACCCTGCAAAGCCCGATGCTGTTACTACGTTTCAATTGCCACCCAGCTCTTTTGTAGCTACCGTAAAGCCCGATGGGAATTAGGTAGAGACGCACGGCTGTGCGTCTCTACACATAAATCCGTAAAAAGAATTGAACAATCAGTAAAGATGTTATGAAGAAAAAAATAATAGCCAGTTTAATATTATTATCCACGGGAGCAAGGCCCTTTGCCCAAACTAGCTGGCCTGCCATTACACAGCAAACCAAGCCCTGGACCCGTTGGTGGTGGGAGGGTAGCGAGGTGAATAATAAAGACCTGACTACCGTGATGCAGCAGTATCAGCAGGCGGGCCTGGGTGGCTTAGAAATTACGCCGATTTATGGGGTAATGGGAGAGGAGAACCAGTTTCTTAAATTTCTTTCCGGTGGTTGGATGAGTGCCTTTGACCATACGCTGGCCGAAGGCAAACGACTGAATCTGGGAATTGATTTAGCCAATGCTACTGGCTGGCCTTTTGGCGGTCCATGGGTGGCGGAAGCGGATGCCTGCAAATACATGGCTACCAAAACATTTACCCTAAATGGAGGCGAAAAACTAGCGGATAAAATTACTTACCAGCAGGAAGGTATTTTACGCACAGCCAATGGTAAGCAGCTCACGTTCGCTGATATTAAAGAACCGGTGACTGCCAATGCTGATATGCAAGCACTGGCGTTCGACCAGGTTCGTTATCCAAAGCCGCTGCCATTAGTAACGCTAATGGCTTATCCTGATGGTAGTGGCACGCCAGTGGATATTACCAATAAAGTAGATGCACAGGGAAACCTAACCTGGACGGCACCTGCCGGTAAATGGACGCTTTATGTTGTATTTATGGGGCTGCATGGTAAACAGGTTGAACGGGCTGCACCGGGCGGCGAGGGCAACGT
>CAXTDG010000593.1:0-3368 GCA_964242675.1 uncultured Chitinophagaceae bacterium | reverse complement strand
AAGACGGCGAAAAAATCAATCAAGGATTGACACACTTTCAATTTCTTACCAATTTTTCGAAGCCTGCTGTGGCACCATTTCTAATATTTCATCCGTCAAAGTAAATAACACTACCGATGTGCAGGGTGCTAACCCTTTAATTGTTCTGAGAAAATAGCCTGATTTCTTTCCTCTTTGTAAGGTTTCCCTGCTCCGCCCCTCTCGCCCCGGTTCGTACCCCACGAATCAGCTTTCAGGTGTGTTGCATGACTGATACGGGAGAAAACTTCCCGCCGCTGGCAGCACATCTTCTCCTACAGGAGAAAGTTTTTCGCCGACGGCAGCACATTTTCTCCTGCGGGAGAAAGTCTCCCGCTGATGGTAGCAACGTTTCTCCTGTGGGAGAAAGCTTCCCGCCAACGGCAGCATCCTTTCTCCCACAGGAGAAGGATTTCAGCTAGTGGCAGCACTCTTTCCCGTGTGCGGGATAGCTTCCCGCTGGCAGCGGCACCTTTTCCCGTAAAAGTTATTGTCATTACTACCAGGTTGCGGTTACATTGCCGGGTATCTACTAAAAAAGTTGTTGTATTATGGTTACGAAAAAATTCCAGCTATCAATACTTGCTTTGCTGCTTTCATTTACCGCAGGTACAAGCTTCAGCCAGAAGGCACCTGCTAACCTGGTGTACGTAGATAAAACAGGCGTACTCCGCTGGACGAAAGACAACAAAGAAGCTGCGTTTTTTGGGGTAAACTATACAGCACCTTTTGCCTATGGCTACCGCTCCATAAAGGCTTTGGGAAAAGATATTAAAAAGGAAATAGATGCCGATGTATATCACCTGGCCCGGATAGGTTGCGATGCGTTTCGGGTGCATGTGTGGGATACCGAAATCTCCGATTCGTTAGGCAACCTATTAGCCAATGAGCACTTGGAACTATTCGATTATCTGGTAGCGCAACTAAAAAAGCGGAACATTAAAATCATCATTACCCCCATTGCTTTCTGGGGCAACGGCTATCCTGAAAAAGACGAACGCACACCCGGTTTTTCAAGAGTGTTTGGCAAAGGCAGGGCCACGGTGAATGATACCGCTATACGAGCACAGGAGAACTATTTGCAGCAGTTTTTTAAACATGTTAATCCGTATACCCACAGCACTTATACCGCCGACCCGGATGTGATTGCGGTAGAGGTAAACAATGAACCTAACCACAGCGGCCCAAAGAGTGGCGTTACCAGCTATATCAACCGCTTGGTGGCAGCTATTAAAAGCACTGGTGTAACCAAGCCCATCTTCTACAACATTAGCGAGAACCCCTACTATGCCGATGCTACCGCCGCTGCCAATGTGGATGGTGTGAGCTTTCAATGGTATCCCAGTGGCCTGGTAGCAGGCCGGGAGCAGCGGGGTAATTTTTTGCCAAATGTGGACTACTACAAAATACCGTTCGAGACCATTCCGGCGTACCGCAATAAGGCCCGCATGGTGTACGAATTTGATGCAGCAGATTTGCTACAAAGCTGCATGTATCCTGCTATTGCCCGCAGCTTTAAAACGGCCGGTTTTCAGTGGGCTACGCAGTTTGCTTACGACCCTATGGCTACTGCTTATGGCAATACGGAATACCAAACGCATTACCTCAACCTGGCCTATACACCTTCCAAAGCCATCAGCCTGCTCATTGCTTCCAAAGCGTTTCATCAGGTGCCTCGTTTGCAGAAATATCCTGCCTATCCGGCCGATAGCAGTTTCGATGTATTTCGGGTAAGCTACCGGGAAGATCTGAGCGAAATGAACAGTGACACAGCTTTCTATTACTCCAATACCACATTGGCTACGCCCAAAAAAGTAGCTTCCTTGAAGCATATTGCCGGGGTAGGCAGTTCACCGGTAGTGCAGTATGGTGGCACAGGTGCTTATTTTTTAGATAAGCTGGAAGTCGGAATCTGGCGACTGGAAGTAATGCCCGATGCCATCCACATTCGGGACCCGTTTGAACGGGCATCTCCCCGCAAGGAAGTAACCCGCATTCAATGGCAGGCGAATGATATGCAGCTTGCTCTGCCCGATCTTGGAAATACGTTCAGCATTTGGGCGGTGAACGAAGGCAATCAGTACAAGGCCCTTGCAGCCAATGGAAAATGCATGATAGCCCCCGGCACTTATTTATTGAATGGGAAAGGCACTACCCAATGGAAGGATAACAAGGCAACGGGCAATTGGAAACTGGAAGAATTTGCAGCGCCGGAGCCTTTTGACACAACGCCTTATCTAGCTTATCATCCAATAATGGAGGCCGTGGCTGGACAGCCGCTGACACTACACTTGCAGGCCGTTGGAGTAGATTCAGCCAGTAAAATTCTATTGCAAATAAATGGTGGCGGAAGAGGATACATTCGGCCTATTTATTTTCAGAGAAAAAATGGATACGAGTACACTGCAGAGATACCGGCTGATGTAGTAGTGCCGGGCATTCTAAGTTATAAAATCATTTTACAAAAAGGTGATGAATACTACTCCTATCCTGGTAATGTAAAGGGCAATCCTTTTGCCTGGGATTACACCAATACCAATGTATACGAATTAAAAATCATTCCTGAAAACAGTGGCATTTCTCTATTCAGTGCAGCTACCGACCGCAACGTTACCACCTACACACCCAACTGGCGGGGCAGTGAAACCCGGCTGGTACCAGCAGATAGACCTAGCAGCTTCGCTTACCGAATTGCCATGAATGAATTAAGCAGCGACCATACCCTGGCATTGCAGTATTTTTTTGGCGATAAAATGATTTCTTTAAAAGATGCCACTTCATACAAAACGATAGTGGTACGTGCCCGAACCACCAGCCCACAGCCGGTAAAAGCAAAGCTGGCCTTGATTACAAAAGATGCGGCCGCCTATGCTGCAAATACCATTTTGACTACTTCTTTTCAGGACATGGAAATCCCGATTAGTAGTTTGCAAAAAGATTCGATGCTGCTACTGCCCCGGCCCTATCCGGGTTTTATGCCACTATGGTTTACTGCTTCTGACAGTGCTCCCTTTTCGCTTGCCGATGCAGAAAAACTACAAATCACTATTGGCGCTGATGTGTTGCCAGCTGATTTTAAAAAACCTTATAGCATGGAGATTGAAGCTGTTTGGCTAAAGAAGTAGTTTCATTCCCTATCTAGCTTTGCATCTTCACGAAAATGCACAGCCGCCATACGCTTATGAAATAATTGTTTTACTCATTTTATTTATTCTCCGATAGTACCTGTTTCCACCTTTCCAGCCCGTTGGTAATGGGCAATTATAACTCCTGTTGATGTAATCGTACTTTCTGTTAGTGTAAAGGCTGCCGGAATAGGGCCATCGTCAAACAACTTTTTTCCTTTACCC
>CAXTDG010000592.1:0-3369 GCA_964242675.1 uncultured Chitinophagaceae bacterium | reverse complement strand
GCATTTTTTGGTAAACCACCTGCATTTTGGCTGGGACGAAGTGCATGACATAGCGGAACAACTAGAGCATGTACAAAACGCCTTTCTTACTGATAAACTTGATATTTTTCTAGGACATCCACAATTCGACCCGCATGGCGACCCCATACCTGACAAAGGCGGAAAGATGGCCGTGCAGGAGCAGATTAACCTGTTGGATCTGCCATTGAATCAGCCTGCTGAAATCTGTGCGGTTGGTTCGCAAAGCAGCCCGCTGCTGGAAATGCTGCGGCAAAAGAAACTGAGCATTGGCACCCGCATCGAAATAAAGCAGCACCACACTTTTGATCAATCGTTGGAAATAGAAATCAGCGGCCAACCCGTTTTCAACATCAGCGGGCAGGTAGCAGGGCAGTTGTTTGTGAAAAAAGCTGAACACACTCAATAGTTTATGCTGAAAGCATTTGACTCAAACCCTCCTTCATTTTGACGTTCCCGGTTTTCCTATCCCTGGTGGCATTCTTTTTACCATTTTCTTTTTGAGCCAGGCTATTATCTATCCATTGAACTCATGCGGCGATAGCACCGTTCAACTGTTATCTATCTATTGAACACGTCCTAGGCTACTTCACACTTCATTTCAATCTACACGCTCTTTCAAATTGTCAATTATCCATTGCCAATTATTAACTATCACCAACATGAATTCATCTATATCTCAACCCCTTCATACCAACTCCTTACTTGACGTTCACGAAAGTGTAGATACTACCGGCACCACCGGCAGCAAATGGAAGCGCTTTTTGTCTTTTTTAGGCCCGGCTTACCTTGTAAGCGTTGGTTATATGGACCCTGGTAACTGGGCAACCGATTTGGCTGGCGGCAGTAAGTATGGCTATGCCTTAATATGGGTACTACTTATGAGTAACCTGATGGCTTTACTACTGCAAAGGCTCAGCGCCAGGCTCGGCAGCGTCAGTCGTCGGGATCTGGCCCAGGCTAACCGGGAAAGCTACCCAAAACGCCTTAATTTTATATTATACCTGCTGGCAGAAATAGCCATTGCCGCCTGCGATCTGGCCGAAGTGCTCGGCATGGCTATCGGCATTCATCTATTATTTGGCCTGCCCATTTTATGGGGTGTACTTATCACTTTGCTCGATACATTTTTACTCCTTGTTCTACAGCGGATGGGTATGCGTAAAATGGAACTTTTTATTGTAGGATTAATAGCCATCATTGGCATATCATTCCTAATCAATATTGTGCTGGCCAACCCCAGCTGGCATGAGGTATTGCAGGGCTTTATCCCGTCTCTGCCAGATGCGAAAGACCTGTATCCAGAAAAAGGAATTCAATCGCCTTTGCCCAATGAAACGGCTTTGTATTTAGCCATTGGAATTATTGGTGCTACGGTGATGCCACATAACCTGTACCTGCACAGTGCCCTGGTGCAAACCCGTAAAATTGGCCGGGATAATAGCAGCATTAAAAAAGCCATTCGCAACAACGCTTTCGATAGCACTATTGCGCTAAATCTTGCCTTTTTGGTCAATGCTGCCATCCTCATTTTGGCGGCTACCGTTTTCTTTAAAAGCGGCCGTACCGATGTTGGCAAAATTGAAGACGCACATCAATTGCTGGGCGGAATGCTTGGTAGTCGATGGGCACCAAAATTATTTGCCATAGCTCTTATAGCTGCCGGGCAAAGTAGTACCATAACAGGTACGCTGGCCGGGCAAATTGTAATGGAAGGCTACCTGCGGCTTCGTATTAATCCCTGGGCAAGGCGGCTACTTACCCGGTTGCTAGCTATCGTTCCTGCAGTAGCTGTCATTCTTATTTATGGCGATAAAGAACTCGATACTTTGCTCATTCTCAGCCAGGTAATTTTAAGTATGCAATTGGGTTTTGCAGTTATTCCGCTCATCCATTTTGTAAGCGATAAAAAGCGAATGGGCAGCTTTGCCATTGGTCCCTGGACAAAGGGAACCGCCTGGCTGGTAGCAGCCATTTTGGTATACCTGAATTTGAAATTATTGGGCGAGCAAGCTGTAAGTTTTATTCAAACACCGGGCAATTTATTTTGGAAAATACTCACTATATCAGGTGGCCTGTCGTTGGTTGGTTTACTTCTATACGTAACTGTGTTTCCGGTGATACGCAAACTGCATAAAGCTGCTGCACATGTACATCGCCCACCTGCACATTTGCAAAATCTGGAAGTGCCGCATTTTGAACGCATCGCCGTAGCACTTGACTTTACGGTCAAGGATGAAAAAATTATTGCTCATGCGTTGCACCAAGGTCAGGCTGGTACGGAGTTTACGCTGATACATATTGTAGAGAGTGCTGCTGCCAAACTGCTTGGCGGTGCTACCAACGATATGGAAACGCAGGATGATGCTGCTCAACTTGATAATTACGTAAAGCAGTTACAGGCAAAAGGTATTCATGCTGTAGCTAAACTGGGTTTTCGCAACCGCAATGCTGAGATCGTACGGCTAGTAAAGGAAAGTAGCGCAGAACTGCTGGTGGTAGGCAGCCACGGCCACACCGGCATTAAAGATTACTTGCATGGCGAAACAATAGACGTTGTACGGCATGAGGTAAAGATTCCGGTGCTGATTGTAAATTTGTAGAGGGAATTAGTGATGAAATTACTGCTCCCACATTAGGTCAAAATCAAGCGTTATTTCGCAACTATCTGTAAATTGAAAAGTGCTATCTGCTTTGGTTTGATAGCTGCCGTTAATTAGTTCGTAAGTTGTTACTTTTCTTTTTTCTGTGTCAGCCATTAAATAATATTTCACACCATTCATTTCATACAGTTTGTATTTGATGTTCTTATCCTTCATATAAGTAGATGGCGATCCGATTTCTACGATTAGCACAGGGGCTTTCATTACATAATCTTCTGTAAATGCACCACAAACAATCATACAATCAGGGCGAACCACCGTTTCGTCATTTACAATCCAGTCGAATTCTGAATACACCTTACAATTGCAATCATTGTGAAAGAAAAAGTCACGAACCTTCCATCCAAAATTGGTCGAAAAATCCTGATGCTTACGCTTAGGTGTAGGCATTAGTGAATAGGCATAACCCTCAATTAATTCCCATTCATCACTCCAGTTTTTATAGTCGTCGTAAGTATAACGAGGTGGAGCAAAAGAAAAATTGGTATGTAATATCGGCTGCATCTTGTAAAGATAAACAGCTTTTTTAAACTTGTTTCTGTTCTTCCACCTTTCCTGCCAACTGACTTCTGATTTCTGTCCTCTGATTCCTACATTCGCCCCACTAAAAAATTCTTCGCCGTATGAGTAAGCATGCCTACGTTTTTCCGGGCCAAGGTTCGCAGTTTAGTGGTATGGGCAAAAGCCT
>CAXTDG010000591.1:0-3369 GCA_964242675.1 uncultured Chitinophagaceae bacterium | reverse complement strand
GTTCCTAAAATTTCCTCAATAGAAAATGGGCTTTGTCTATTTTTAAAGGTTTGCACTACATTTGAGAATGATGATGAACAATAGAAAATTTTTCGCCTGTTTTGGCATTATTGCCGGCATGCTCATGCTTATTGCCGGATGTAGCAAAGATAAATACGATACCAGGCCTTCGCTGAAATTAAAGAGCGTTAGTTCTTACGATGTACCAAATGGCGGCATTTTTACCATACGGTTAGAATTTACAGATGCGGAAGGCGATTTAAGCATTGGAGATTCTGCATTAATTATTCTGGGTACAGTAAGGCAACCGAATTGCCGTGATACTACATTGTTCAAATACAAATTGCCCGAAATACCTACTACAAAAAATGCTTCCGGCGATATTGTAATTCGTTACGAGAATAGTACTAGCAATTACAGTAATCAAGGATATCAAACGTATAATCCTAGCACTTGCATTTCTACAAATCGGCCTGATACAACTTCGCTGCGTTTTTTTATAAAAGACAAGGCAGGTCATACAAGTGATACTGTTTCTCTAGACCGTCCCATCATTATTCGTCCATAATGCTTCGAGGCTGGCAGCGCTGGGCTTATTTTTCGCAATGGCTAATAGCAGCCGGTGCTGCTGTACAGTGCTGGCAAACAACTCTTTGGTTACAATTATCAAAACTTAGCCTATGGCTGTATGTTTTTGTATTTTGTAGTACACTGTTGCTTTACCTGTTTCACTTTCGGTTTTATCGCATAAAAGCTCCGGCAAATGACCGGCAACTTTTTTTTCAGCAGCATCGCAGTAATCTGCTGATACAGTTTTCCATTGCAGCTGTGCTGCTCCTTTTTTCCGTTTATCAAACCGGGGTGCATGTGCTGGTAATCATTTCGCTACTGGCCTTATGTGCAGGCACTTACACCTATTTTATTTTAAAACCCCGGCATTATGGCATTTTTCGTTTCAATGGCATTTTTAAAATACTGACGCTCTCTTTTACCTGGATGGCTGTAACCAGTATATTGCCAGTAGCTGCTGCCGGGCAAAACATATTGGAAGCCCATTTTCTACTCTACTACTTTATTCGCTGGCTTTTTATGCTGGCTATCTGCCTGCCATTCGACATACGGGATATGCGGACTGATAAACGGGCCCAAAACATGACCGTACCAGTTTTGCTGGGTAAAGACAATACTTTTTTACTCTGCTATGTTTGTCTTTTTCTGCATATTGTATTGCCATTTACAGGCGTTTTGTTAGAATGGTATCCTGCACAAATCGCCTTTTTAAATATACCGGCAACTATTCTCACCGCATTGTGTACTGCCTATAGTGCCCGCCATTTAAAAGACGATTTTAGATGGATTTTACTCGACAGCAGTTTTGTATTGCGGGCAGCCATCATTGGTTCAGCACTAATCTTATAATTTCGGCGCAAATACATGATATAAATATGGCCAAATCGAAGACGAAAAACGACGAGAAAAAAACAAAAATTGACGAAGTCGTAGCTGTCTCACATGCTTCTTTAGGTATCCTTACCGATGCCTCAATGGAGTTTATGCGGACCTACCTTAATACGCCCAGCCCGGTTGGGTTTGAGAGCAACGGCCAAAAAGTATGGCTGAACTACGTAATGCAATATGCCGACGAAAAAATAACTGACCCTTATGGCACAGCCGTAGCTGTTATAAACCCCGGCCAACCTTTTAAAGTAGTCATTGAAGCTCACGCCGATGAAATAAGCTGGTTTGTAAATTATATAACCGATAATGGCCTTATGCATGTAAAACGCAATGGCGGTGTAGACCACCAAATTGCACCGAGCAAGAGAGTTTTAATCCATGGAACCAATGGCCCGGTAAAAGCAGTGTTTGGTTGGCCCGCCATCCATACCCGTATGCACCAGGGCGATAAAGAACCTACACCAAAACCAGAAGGTTTGTGGTTGGATTGTGGTGGCCGCAATAAAAAGGAAGTAGAAGATTTAGGTATCCATATTGGTAGCGTAGTTACCTATGATGAAGGCTACGATGAACTAGCCTATGATTATTTAATAGCCCGTGCATTCGACAACCGGGTTGGTGGCGTAATGATTGCTGAAGTGGCCCGCCTGCTAAAAGAAAACAAGGTAAAGCTGCCATATACTTTATATGTGGTAAATGCTGTACAAGAAGAAATAGGCCTGCGTGGTGCTGAAATGATTGCCCGCCGCTTGCGGCCAGATGTGGCTATTGTAACCGACGTAACGCATGATACCACTACGCCACAGATCAACAAAGGCATCGAAGGCGATTGTTCTTGTGGTAAAGGCCCATCGCTGGCATTTGGTCCCGCCATTCATAATAAGTTGCTGACCCTGGTAAGGGAAACGGCTGCTACAAAAGAAATTCCAGTACAACTCCGCACCGTAAGCCGCAGCAGCGGTACCGATACCGACAGCTTTGCTTATGCTAATGATGGTTGCCCGTCTGTGCTTATTTCCATCCCTTTGCGCTATATGCATACCACCGTAGAAATGCTGCACAAAAGCGATATCGAAAACACGATCAAACTGATGTAAGAAACGCTACTGGCACTTACGCCACAAACCAGCCTTAGCTATTTCGATTAAAGAATGAATAGTTTCGAAAGCCGCTTCTTTAAGAAGCGGCTTTTTCATAGCAATCAATTTTACCTGCATTTGTAATGGGGCTACTGCTTTAATCCTTTTACTCCCATTCCTGTTATATCTTCAAACAAAATCATCCATTGGCGGACTTATTTACCACTCCCGGTTACGACGTGATTGAAAGCTGGCTCAAAGGCAAAGGCTTCTCGCCATTTGCTTTTCAGGAAGAAGCCTGGCAGTATATTATTGCTGGCGAAAGTGGTTTAGTTAATGCCCCAACCGGTTGTGGTAAAACGTTTTCCGTTTTTCTAGGCAGCGTTATCCAATTTATCAACAACTATCCGAAAGATTGGAAAACGAAAAAAGGTAATGGCCTGCAACTGCTTTGGCTTACGCCACTACGAGCATTAGCCAAAGACATTGGCCGGGCCATGGAACAGGTATTTGAAGAATTGGGAATGCAATGGACAGTTGGCATTCGCAATGGTGATACCGCCCTAACCGAACGGGCAAAGCAAAAACGGCAAATGCCCGAAGTGCTCATCATTACGCCTGAAAGCCTGCAACTACTGCTAGCGATGAAGGACAATACCCTTTTTTTTAAGCAGCTCCGCATCATAGCTGTTGACGAGTGGCATGAACTCATTGGCTCCAAACGAGGGGTACAAGTAGAGTTAGGAATAAGCCACATTGTTCACCTGAAAAATATACAACATCCGGTTGCTGTTTGGGGCATCTCAGCGACCATTGGCAATTTGGATGAAGC
>CAXTDG010000590.1:0-3371 GCA_964242675.1 uncultured Chitinophagaceae bacterium | reverse complement strand
GTAGCTAATTTTTCACCATAACGTTCGCTCCGGTGTAGCCAGGCTATTGGGGTTTCGTCACCCTTCTCAGCTAATAAATCAACCGAGTATTTACTAATGGGCTTGAAGGGATCATCGAAAATATCACTGCCGGTTATGTAAGGAATATACTCGTCCAGCAGGTTAGTCATCTGCCGGGCCATCCGGGTTTTTGCCTGCCCACGCAAGCCAAGAAAAAGTATGTTATGACGACTTAGTAATGCCCGTTCTGTATCAGGAATTACCGTGTCTTCGTAGCCTAATATGCCGGGGAATGTTTCTTCTTTTCTTTTGAGTTTTGTAATCAGGTTTTGTCTGAGTTCTTCCTTTACAGTCTTAGGTTCATAACCGCTTTGTTTCAGTTGACCGAAGGTTGTTATGTTGGTATGATTCATTCGTTGT
Source organism: uncultured Chitinophagaceae bacterium (assembly GCA_964242675.1). Taxonomy (GTDB): domain Bacteria; phylum Bacteroidota; class Bacteroidia; order Chitinophagales; family Chitinophagaceae; genus JAZKFT01. Next base: position 2,951 of record CAXTDG010000590.1, on the reverse strand, counting down.
TGTTAGTGTCGTATACTCTTTTTAAATCTTACTTAATTGAATTAATATTAATACACCGTCTTCCTTTTTCCACTTTCAAAATCCTTAAATATAAAGGCACCCAGTTTATCCAAGGATGCAAAGAAAGCCTTGCCATTGTTGGTTTCTGTAAACTCTGTTACAAACTTTTGCAAATATGGGTCGCTGGCAATCATGAAAGTCGTAATCGGTATTTTCAACTTCTTGCATTGAGCGGCCAGATTCAGGCAGCGGCTAAAAATTTTCCGATCAATACCAAAGCTGTTTTTATAATAACGGGCACCTACTTTCAGGCAGGTAGGCTTACCATCCGTAATCATAAAAATCTGCTTGTTCGGGTTTTTACGGCGACGCAGTAAATCCATTGCAAGCTCAAGCCCAGCAACGGTATTTGTATGATATGGCCCAACCTGCAGGTAAGGCAAATCTTTAATCTCAACCGTCCAGGCATCATTGCCAAATACCACAATGTCCAGCGTATCTTTCGGGTATCGGGTAGTAATTAGTTCGCTCAATGCCATCGCCACTTTTTTCGCCGGAGTAATGCGGTCTTCACCATATAAAATCATAGAGTGGCTAATGTCAATCATCAACACAGTACTCGTCTGCGTTTTAAAATCCGTTTCTCTGATATGCAAGTCATCTTCCTGCATCGAAAAACTTTCTACCCCATGGTTTATCTGGGCATTGCGAATGCTCTCTGTAAAGTCAATCTGCTCCAGCGTATCACCAAACTGAAAAGGTTTGGTCTCTGGATTAATTTCATCACCGCCTCCAGGCTTAAACGTATGGTGGTTACCACCCTTGGTTTTCTTTAGCTTCCCAAAAATCTCTTCCAGGCTTTTCTTCCGAATACCCTGTTCCGTTTTGGGCGTAATCTTTATTTCGCCATTTTCTCCTTTTTCATCAATATAGCCCTTGTCTTTCAGCTCCTCGTAAAAGTCGCCCATGCCGTATTCATCATCGGTTAACTGGTATTTTTTGTCCAATTCATTCATCCACTGCATGGCCTCTCCTACATCGCCGTTTGTATAGCTCAGCATTTGCATAAACAAATCCAGCAACTGCTCAAACTTGCTCTTCCCTCCTTCATTCGGATCGTATTTATCAAAGCGGTGTCCTAACATGTTATCTATTTGGTATGAAGATAACAAGAAGCGACGTTAAAAAGTTCCCGGCAATAAATGGCAAGTGATGAATAGAGAATAAATGAAGCAAAGAAGCCCTTGGGCGCCTCCCATTGCGCCACAAAATCTCAAAAATTTCGGGCAAACGTTCTGGCGCAAAGGGCCGGGCTTTCTGTAGTAGTCCGCAGCGCCGTCTTTACTTTGCAGCTTCGCTATTCCATTTATGCTCCGGCGCTTTACGGACTACTACTGCCAATCCCTGGCGCTTCCAAAATCGGTCATACCATATTTTGGCAACCATCTCAAATTGATCAATACTGCTTTTTCTCATTCTTAATTATTCATTATTCACTTTTCATTGTTCATTATCCAATCATTGTCAATTTTCAATTATCCATTGCTCCCGGTTATATTTGTCGGCCAATTTTAGGACACATGATTTTACCAGTAGTAGCTTACGGAGCCAGTATATTAAGAAACGTAGCAAAAGAAATCTCACCCGACTATCCCGGCCTCGACAAACTGATAGCTGATATGTGGGAAACCATGTACGCCAGCAATGGCGTAGGTTTGGCAGCTCCACAGGTAAATAAAGATGCCCGCCTGTTTGTAATGGACAGCGAGCAGATTTTTGAAAATATGGGTAAGGAAGATGAAGGCAAATACCCCGACAGTCCTGGTTATAAAGGTATTTTCATCAACCCACAGGTAGTAAGCCTCAGCGGTAATGAATGGCCTTACAACGAAGGCTGCCTCAGCATCCCCAAAATCCGGGAAGATGTACTGCGCCACGAAACCGTAACCATCGCCTTCCAGGACGAAAATTTTTTGCCCCACGAACGCATCTTCAACGGCATCACTGCCCGTGTTATCCTCCACGAATACGACCACCTGGAAGGCAAACTTTTCATTGACTACCTAACACCGCTAAAACGCCGCCTGCTGAAAGGTAAGCTGGGTGATATTTCCAAAGGAAAAGCGAAGACGGATTACAGGATGATTGTGGTAAAGTAGGGAATACAAGCCCCAGTCCCCACCTATCCTCCCCCAAAGCCCCCATCTATCTTCCCCCAACGGGGGAAGGAATGTGCGATGAAAAAAGCGAAGAATAATAGAAACGAAAGAGCAAATTTGAAATACTACGGTTTTCAAGTCTCCCCCGTTGGGGGAGATTTAGAGGGGGCTTATTCCAGCTTCCCTTTCACTTCATAATACTTCCGCCATTTCTCGATTACCTGTTCCATGTCAGCAGGTAGTTTACTTTCAAAAAGCATGAACTCACCATTGGCCGGATGCCGAAAGCCTAACCGCTGGGCATGTAGTGCCTGCCGGGGACAGAGAGCGAAACAGTTGTCTACAAACTGCTTGTACTTAGTGTAAATCGTTCCTTTCAAAATTTTATCACCGCCGTAAGTATCGTCGGAAAACAGGGTGTGGCCAATGTGCTTCATGTGTACCCGTATCTGGTGGGTACGGCCTGTTTCCAGCACACATTCTACTAGCGTTACATAGTGGAAACGCTCCAGCACCCGGAAGTGCGTAATGGCCTCCTTGCCATGTTCCCCATCGGGGTAGGCTTCAAATAATTTGCGATAGCGGGTGTTACGACCTACATGGGCCACGACCGTTCCACTCTCCTGCTCTACATTTCCCCATACCAGAGCCAAGTATTTACGGTCGATGCTGTGGTCGAAAAACTGCTTGGCCAGGTGCTTTAGTGCCCGGTCGGTTTTGGCTAGTAAAAGCAGGCCGCTGGTATTTTTATCAATGCGGTGCACCAGGCCAAAACGGGGCAGCATTTTATCA
>CAXTDG010000589.1:0-3397 GCA_964242675.1 uncultured Chitinophagaceae bacterium | reverse complement strand
GCCGTACCGTACCGCTTTGCCTAGTGGGTATTTTCCTAATTCTATTCATCACGTTTGACAATGTAAAAGATGCCATCCTTACCATTCTCAATGTACCGTTTGCCATTATCGGCGGCATCCTGGCACTACATATTACCGGTATGAACTTCAGCATTTCCGCAGGTATCGGCTTCATTGCGTTGTTTGGTGTTTGTATTCAAAATGGAGTTATCCTCATCTCCGTTTTCCGTAAAAACCTGACGGATAAAATGCCGTTGGCAGAAGCGGTTCGGCTAGGCGTTATCAGCCGAACCCGCCCTGTGGTAATGACCGCTATGATGGCTGCCATTGGCTTGCTACCAGCTGCTATTAGCCATGGCATTGGTAGCGAAACGCAGAAGCCATTGGCCATCGTAGTAATTGGTGGGTTGGTTACTTCTACCATTCTTACACTACTTATACTACCGGTTATTTATAGCATGGTATACAACTTTATGCACCGCCGGGAACACAGAAAACTGCTCCGTAAAGCCGGACTGGTAAGCAAGCTGGAAAAACCCAATGAATAGATTGGAAATAATAGATGGATGAAGTAAAGACGAATCAGTTTGAGTTTTAGGGGTTAGGGCGTTTCCAAAAGAAGCGCCCTTTTTTGTGCAACTCTTCTTGCAGGTAGCGATGTTGTAGTATATGTTTACACTTCCATATCAACCTTAATAGCTTTTTCTTTTTAAAAGAGGGAAGTGCCTTAAAACAAATACCCATGCTTACAAATAGCGGCTTAAAACATGCGGCTATCAACCCGTTTAAACTGCTTGCCTTTCTGATGCTTCTAACAAATCATTTACAGGCACAGCAAAAGAATCCGGAAAAAACACAGACTCATTTTGGTGTAGGACTCGAACTGGCCCGACCAGTGGGTGCCATCAGCAAGAACTGGAAGTTTGGTTTAGGTGGCAGCTTCTTGTTCGAAGCCAGGTTTCCAAGCCCGGCAGCGTTTACAGCAAGTTTATCCTATGTAAAATTTGAGGAACACTGGGGAGGCAGGTACAACGGTAGCCACATAGATCAGCTTGCTTTACTATTCGGTGGCCGCTATTATTTCGCAAAATACTTTTTTGCCTCCGGCCAACTTGGCTATAATGTTCATCAGGATGATTATGGTGAATTTGGTGGATCAGTAATGGTTGCCCCCGGCGCAGGATTTAGGTATGGCAAACTGGATATTACAGCTAAATATGCTATAGCCAGCCGGGACTATAGAGATTTATCTTATCTCGGTTTAAGGGTTGGAGTTGCCTTTTAATAAAACTTCTTATTTATCTGCCTAAGCTGAAGCTTTTAGTTTTCTTTAATCGGACTAATCAGCTGAAATCGGGGAATATCAACTGTAAAAGATTTATGATTGCTAAGGTTAGCCATTTCGTACACGCCATGCATGGTGCCCATTTCGCTGCGTAGCTGGCAGCCGCTTACGTACTGAAAGTTTTCGCCCTGCATTAGTACTGGTTGCTGGCCAATAACCCCCTCTCCTTCTACCTCCCGGTACTCGCCTACGCTATCAAAAATATGCCAGTGCCGGTTAAGCAATTGTACTGTAAATGGATTGTGATTTTCGATAGTAATACGGTAGGCAAACATGAATTCGTGCAATACGGGGTTGCTATATTCCGGCTGGTAAAACGTTTCTACTGTTATTTCTACACCTGCGGTAATGGCACTATTCATAAATGTAAATTTTTAAGCAGCGTACCGTTCTTTAAAGAATGAAGATAAGCGTTATAGCGGATGAAAAAAACTAGGCAATAACGAACAAATATTTGCAGTGCTATGAATAGATAAACACGAATGGCAACTATGGTATTACTACACTCTTCTTTTTTATAAATACGCAATTGCTTGCCGAAACGCTTTGTTTGTGTCGCTTATGGTGTTGGCCTGCGCTTCTTGGCAAACAATAGCTTCGCAAAAATCCTACCCCTTTTACCGTTTATTAATTTCTGTATTCATTAGCGGCTTCTGTAACACCATCAACTAATATCGGACAATAGTTTTGTAAAACAGGGCAATAATTGCCCCCTTGAAACTTGAGCGCTGTAGTGATAAAATTAATTATTCCAGCTTTCCATTTTGAAATTGCTGTAACGCAATAGCAGCCTTCCGGTTACATTTGGGGCCTTAAAAATCTAGTCTACCTATGTCCAACATCAAGATAGCCGTAGCCAAAGGCGATGGCATTGGCCCTGAAATAATGGATGCAACACTCGGCATTTTTAAAGCAGCCAGTGTACCCCTGGAATACGAATTTGTAGAGATGGGTAAATGGGTTTTCGATAAAGGTTTTAATACCGGTATGACGCCGGAAGCAAAAGAAACCATTGAGCAATTAGGCATTTTATACAAAGGCCCTATGGAAACGCCAAAGGGCAAAGGGGTAAAAAGCATTAACGTTACAGCCCGCAAAACCTGGAATACGTATGCTAACAACCGCACCTTTCAAACGCTGAGCGGCGTAGATACAGTGTTTAGCAAAGCAGGTATTCCCATAGACATAACTATTGTTAGGGAAAATATTGAAGATACGTACGGTGGTGTGGAGCATATGCTTACCCATGACGTAGCGCTGAGCCGCCGCTTCATTACCCGCCCTGGTAGTATGCAGGTGATCCGCTATGCCTTTGACATGGCCAGAAAGAAAAAAGCCCGCCGCATTACCTGTGGTCACAAGGCTAACATTATGAAGTTGACGGATGGTCTTTTTCTGGAGTGCTTCTACGAAGTGGCTAAAGAATACCCTGAATTAAAATCTGATGACGTAATTGTAGACGACCTGTGCATGAAACTGGTGACCCGCCCCGACACTTTTGATGTGGTAGTACTTACCAACCTGCAAGGCGATATTGTAAGCGACCTTTGCGCCGGGTTGGTAGGCGGTTTGGGCTTTGCACCAAGTGCCAACATAGGTGATCATATCTCCATTTTTGAAGCAGTGCATGGTACTGCCCCGGATATTGCCGGAAAAAATATTGCCAACCCTACTTCTCTTATTTTAAGTGGCCTGGCCATGCTACGCCACCTGGGCCTTACCGAAAGTGCTGGCACAATTGAAAATGCGCTGCTATACACCCTGGAAAGCGGTGTACACACCGGCGACTTTGGCGATAAAAACATCCCTTCGGTAAATACTACGGTTTTTGCCGATGCCATCGTTAGCAACTTCGGTAAAAAACCAGTGCATAATCCTAAACCGGAAAGTGTAGATCATCCACTGGAATCAACCATGTTTGAGATGGACCACAACCAGATGATGGAAAGCCAGGAAGATTTGCAGGAGAAAATAGTAGGCGTAGATATGTTTATAGAAACCAATCTGCAGCCAGAAGAAATAGCAAAAAAATGCCAGCGCCATGCCGGTATC
>CAXTDG010000588.1:0-3398 GCA_964242675.1 uncultured Chitinophagaceae bacterium | reverse complement strand
GTGGTACACCGTTCAATAAAGGCACTGCCAGTGGCTGGCTTAACCGGGCTGTTGGTTTGCTAGGACATGAAGCCGCTACGCCATTCCAGGCGGTGAGCCTTACCTCATCATTACCCAAAAGCTTTTATGGTGATAACCCCACCATGGCTATTAGCAACCTGCAGGATTTTGCCATACAAATGCGGGGCAACCCTATGGCGGCAAATATGGCTGCCAAAAGCTTTGAAGAATTGTACGACCAAACTAGTAATGCTTTGCTAAATAAAGCAGGTAAGGAAAGCTTTGATGCAGTAAAACTTTTGCAGAAAACAGATACTAAAAACTACAAACCTGCTAACAATGCAGTGTATCCGGCTAGCCAATTAGGCAATGCCTTGAAACAAATAGCTCAACTGATAAAAATGGATGTAGGGATGGAAGTAGCTTTTACCGAAAGCGGCGGTTGGGATACACACTTCAACCAGGGTACCGACACTGGTATTTTTGCCCGTAATGTAAATGACCTCAGCAGCAGCATCAACGCTTTGTGGACCGATTTAGACGCTTACCAGGATGATGTAACGATTATGACCATGACCGAGTTTGGCCGCACCGTTAAGCAAAATGGAACTGGCGGCACCGACCACGGCCGGGGCAGTTGCATGTTTGTTTTAGGGAATGATATTAATGGCGGCATCGTTCACAACAAGATGCAGCCACTGGCTTTGGAAAACCTGGAAGACGGCCGGGATGTGCCCGTAACCACCGACTTCCGTAGCATTTTTAGCGCTGTGGCCGATGGGCATTTGAAATTGCAAGATGACAAGGTACTGTTCCCAGAATGGACGGGTGAAAAACTAGGAATTATCAGAACCGCATAAATGATTTATGGCACAAGCGGATAGCCCAATCTTTTCTTCAGTTGACTTAAGGTTAGCACCTGCATCGTATGGCTATTGTCGTTGGGAAACAGCATGCAGTAAAGGATCTTCTTCGTATTAGAATTCAATACAATTTTGTAACAATAGTCTGGTACAGCAGCTGTGCTATCTGGCCCAATGGTAACATTACTATAAATGCCACCCGCTATTACAAACAGCTTTACTGTTTGTGACAGTTTGCGAATTTTTGTTTCCCAACTTTTCCAAATGCCCCTGTTAAGGGCGGGTGTTTGCGGCAAACAATTGTAAAAGCAAAAAGTTAGTTTCTCCAAAGAGCAATCGTAAGCAAAATCTTCTGCATTTACCAGGTGGCCCTGGTCATAGCCGCTATGGCTATAATCTTCATCCGTAGCAGTGGGTTGGTCGCAGGGGCTAAAGCTGAAGTTTTCTGCATCTCTATCGCAATCGCCACCGCCTTTGTATAAAGTATAAGTTGCATACAAAGGCTGCCGCAAAAAATAGCAGAAATAAGATTTGTACAAGCCATTGTTGATAATGGTATCAGTACGTACAGCTTGGCTGCTGACCAGGGTAGGCAACAACAGCATAAAAAAAGTGAGTAGTAGTATATTTTTCATATGCTGCGTTTAAAAGATAATGGGTAGTAAGAAACTACATATTATTTTGGTGAGTACCTGTTATTTATGCAGATAGGTGGATTGCTGTAAATAGCCCAGCATCCTTTCTACTCATAGTCATTCTCTATTTGCTTACTGCGTTGCCTGTATTACTCTTTCTATGCATAAAATGCATGAATGAAAAAGTATTTTTCTGATTGCCACCATGGCACGTAAGCTCGCCAACTTCCATCTGCCATTATTTCCCGACTACTATAGTAAAATACCCCAATAAACAGGGCAAGGTTTTCAACTCTAAAAACTGCTTCGTTATGTTACCCCCTAATGCAAATGCCATTACTATTCAGGAAGTACGCCTGCGTTCTTATCTGCGAATTATGTTTTTTGTGTACCTCGGTGCCCTGTTTTTATACCTGCTGCCTTCCATCACTTTTATTCCGGCTTTCCTGCGGCCCTACTCGTTTCTGAACGACGCTGCTTATGCCAATAATTCCAGCATTAAGATGGCCATTTTTGCCGGGCTATGCCTGTTTGCCTTCGGCGATGTACGGCGCAATATTGTAATCGTAGAAATTATAATTGGTGTAATGGCGCTAGCCATAGTGAGTGGCATGCTACTATTTTTCTTTGCTAAAAATAACTATGCAATTGTTTTTAATAGTGGGAAGAAAACTTCCATACGCATGCTCATTTTATGGAGCACCGTGTTTGATACGGTCATTAATATTTTACTGATTTATTTTTATACAGCAGCACAAAAAGCCCGTTACCAATTGTGCTATTTCCGGCCCTTCCAGTTTCGTTGTTTGGCGGCCCTGAGCGAAGTATTAATGAATGACGACAAGCGCCTGCTATCGCCGGAAGAAGTGGCCTATAACGTGGACAGATACATGGGTGCTTTTAAAGGAAAAACGAAATGGGTAAGCAAGCTGGCCCTTACTGGTATTGAAATTTATCCTGTGTTCTTTTTACTACCGCCTACCAGCTATTTATCTGCGGATAAACGGAAAGCTTTTTTGCAAAAACATTTCTACCAAAACATTACACTGCGGCTTGCTCCACCATTCATTCGCATGATTGTACAAGCCATGATTCGGATGGGCAAACAGTTGTGCTATATGGGTTACTACAACGATGAAAAAGTGTTTGCGTCTATTGGCTACACGCCTTTTTCTAAACGGCCGGACAAACCAAAACGCATGGCTGACTTTCCGGTAGATACTGTTCGAAAACAATTGGTTGTAAAGACGCAAAGTGAATTTACAAATGATGAATATGCTGATTATGATGTAGTGATTGTTGGCTCCGGGCCGGGGGCTAGCATTTTGGCAAAAGGACTGCTGGAAAAGGGCCGTAATGTGCTGATGCTGGAAAGAGGTGAGTACATTGATCCATCTCAGTTTACTGAAAGTGAGATAGACATGTTTTCTAAACTATATGCAGATGGGGCACTGCAATTAGCTTCTGATTTTCGGTTCCAGGTGATACAGGGAAGTTGCGTAGGCGGCAGCAGCGTGGTGAACAATGCCGTATGCTTTGATACACCCGACCATGTACTGGACCGGTGGACAGATACACGTGGATTAAACACTGGTCTGGATACTGATAAATACAAGCAGGCCAATGCCGAAGTGAATAAACTAATTGGTGTGCATTCGTTGGGCTGCCGACCCGATAAGGATGTGCTTACCTACCCGGAGTACCTCAACCCTTCCGGAACGCTTTTTATGGAAGGCTGCCGGAAACTGGGCTTCGACAAAGCGCCCAATAGGCTCAACTCTGTGCAGGCAAACATTAAAGGTTGCCTGGGTTGCGGCTATTGCAATATTGGCTGCGCCTACGGCAAAAAGTTATCAATGCTGGACACTGTATTGCCAGACTTACAGGCGAAGTATGGTAC
>CAXTDG010000587.1:1842-3402 GCA_964242675.1 uncultured Chitinophagaceae bacterium | reverse complement strand
GTTCTATGTTTTCCTTGGCCGTCTTTAGGCCTTGAAATTTCTTTTCCCAATTAGGGCTTAGTTCATAAGGAAATTCGAGTAGCGAAATCACTAGACTGCTTAGCTCTTTATCATCAATATAGAGGAAGGATTTTTCGGTAGGCTCCAGCCCGGAGGCATACCAGTCTTTATACGTTTCTGTTAGCCGTTCCAGTTGCTTATTATCAAAAGAAAAAGAATCCAGTGCTTCAAACACATAATCCGCCAATTTCATCTCTTCATTGAATGGTAAGTAGCCGTAGAGCAACAGGCATTTCACCAAAGCCCTTTCCTGTAGCTCGTTTCGTACTAAAAGATCCAGCGCTTCCTCGGCTGGTTCGTAAGGCTGTTGATATTCGCCAAACGGCGGCAGTTCTTCTACATTTTCAAACAGCTTACGTTCGGTTTTCTTCAGCTTTTCCCGAATGAAATTATTCACCAGGTTGCTCAGGCCAGTTTCATCCACATTCAGCAGCGCTGCTGATTGCTTGATGTAGTCCTGCTGCTTGGTAAAATCTTCTGCTTTATCAATCTTCGAAATGCTTTCGGCAATGCTGTTTACCAATTCGCTTTTCTTCTGGTTATCGCCTTCCACTTCTTTTAGCGATACCTCCAGCCGAAACAGCATGAAGTCCTTCTTATTTACCCGGATAAATTCCCGAAAAGCATCTTTACCTACCTTCTGCACATAGCTATCTGGGTCTTCCTTGTCGGGCAGCAGCACCAGTTGCACATTCAGGCCTTCTTCCAGCGCCATATCTAGTCCACGGATAGCGGCTTTAATACCCGCCGCATCACCATCGTACAGGATCGTCAGGTTCTTAGTATAGCGATGCACCAGCCGCAATTGATCCTGCGTTAGCGAAGTGCCACCACTCGCCACTACATTTTCTACCCCAGCTTGGTACAGGCTTATCACATCCGTATAACCTTCCACTAGCAGACACTCATCCCGTTTGTCCATTTCCTGCCGTGCAAAGTAGATACCGTATAGAATTTTATGCTTTATATACAGTTCGTTCTCCGGCGTATTGATATACTTCGGCGCCTTGTCGTTGCTCTTAATAATACGGGCACCAAAACCAATCACCTTCCCGGTTTGGTTGTGCACCGGAAAAATGACCCGACCCCGATAATTATCCCACCAGCGACCGTCCCGTTCATTCACCAGGCCGCTCATTTTTAGTATCTCCGGGTTGTACTGCGCCGCTACAGCCGCTTTGTAAAAAACATCATTGCCTTCCGGGCTATAGCCTAACTGGAACTTGTCAATGATTTCATCGGTGAAGCCCCGTTTTTCTTTCAGGTAACTTAGGCCAATCGCTTTTCCTTCATCGCTTTCCAGCAATTTTTCTGCAAAAAATTTACGGGCAAATTCATTGACGATGTACAGGCTATCGGCAATTTGTTGTTGGGCTTTGTATTCGGGGCTGGTTTCTGTTTCCTCCACCGTTACGCCGTACTTCGCCGCCAGCCATTTCAGCGCCTCTACATAGCTCAGCTTCTCATGCTCCATAATGAAGCTGATGTCGTTGCCGCTTT
>CAXTDG010000587.1:0-1832 GCA_964242675.1 uncultured Chitinophagaceae bacterium | reverse complement strand
ATAAATTTCCTTGCTAGGGCTTACCGTAAACGACGGCGACTTTTCGTTATGGAACGGGCAAACGCCGAGGTAGTTAGTACCCCGTTTTTTCAGTTTTACAAATTCGCCCACCACCTCTACAATCTGGATGCGGCTGGTTATCTGCTGTATAGTATCCTTCGAAATCACAACGTAAAGTAAGGGAAATCAGTTGTCAGTTAGCCAGTGGACAGTTGTCAGGATTATAATTTTATTTCTCTGGTTTTCGCATCACGGGTAGCATTCTTTTTACCATTTTCTTTTTGGGCCAGGCTACTATCTAACCATTTAGCTTTTACGGCGTTGGCACCATTCAAGTGTTGTGCTACTATTAAGCTTTTACTGTCACGAAGACTAAACGGGCCGCAGGATCAAAAAGCCGAAATTCCTGCGGTAAAAGAAATTCAAAACAATTACGTTGCTACGGCTCAGAACTTTAAACTTTGAACCTTAAACTTTAAACGGCATTTTGCCTTATGGCTTCTCCCTACTATAACGACTACCTGCATCTCGATAAAATTTTGGAGGCACAGCACCCGTACAGCGCTGAGCCGGGTAACCAGCCTGCCCACGACGAAATGCTGTTCATCATCATCCACCAGGCATACGAACTCTGGTTCAAGCAAATACAGTACGAACTGGATTACATCATGGGCGTGTTTGAAAAAGAGAATATAGACGATAACAGCGAAGATCTAAACCTGGTAAGCCATCGCCTGCATCGCATCATCAAAATCTATGAACTGCTGAACCAGCAGGTGCATATTTTAGATACGATGACCCCGCTGGATTTTCTGGAGTTTCGTAACCTGCTTACACCGTCATCCGGTTTTCAAAGCTTACAGTTTAGACTGATTGAAGCCCGGCTGGGATTGCAATTACAAAATCGCCACCAGCAGGATTACTACAAACGAACCGGCGAAGGTGGCTTTACCCAACAGCATTACGCCAGTATCAATACCATAGAAGAGAAACCAACCCTGCTGCAACTCATCAACCATTGGCTGGAACGTCTTCCTTTTTTCGACGAAAAGTACTGGCTCGAAACAGCTACTGGTGGTCAATCGTTTTGGCAGCACTACCGTAGCATTTACCAGCAAAACCTTACCGAAAGAGAAGCCAACAAATTGGCTGATTTTGATTTCGTTTTTTTTGAAAAAGATGATAACCTTAGGCTTGAACAGCAGGCCATTTTGCGGAGCAGCCTCAGCAGCCGGGCCATGCAGTCAGCCTTGTTCATCATGCTCTACCGTGACTTTCCCGTTTTTCAAACGAGTTACCAAATTTTGGATGGCCTGATTGAGATAGACCACTTGATGGCTACGTGGCGACACAAACACCTGGTAATGGTGCGTCGTATGATTGGGATGCGGGTAGGCACCGGCAATACCAGCGGTGCCGGTTATTTGGAGGGTGCTCTCAACCTACACTATATTTTCCGTGACCTGGCTTCGCTTTCCACGTACCTGATTGAACGGCGAAAGTTGCCAAAGCTACCAGCAGAGTTGATAAGGCATTTGAGTTATAATGTGTAAACGTACTGTCGGCACTAAAACGAACTTCTATACCAACGCCACTACCTTACATACTCTATTTTCTAAACCTTACTTTTGACCCCTTAAAATTGTTGTTGTATGGCGGTTGTTGATTTGATAATGCCCAAGCTAGGTGAAAGTATTGTAGAGGCAACCATTTTGAAATGGCACAAAAAAAGTGGCGACCTTGTAAAGCAAGATGAAACCGTGCTGGATATAGCGACAGATAAAGTGGATAGCGAAGTACCCAGCACCGCCGAAGGAATACTGGCAGAACTG
>CAXTDG010000586.1:0-3403 GCA_964242675.1 uncultured Chitinophagaceae bacterium | reverse complement strand
AGCACCGGCTGATATGGAATAAGTAAAAATTTACAGGGAGAAAAAACATGTTTCTAAAAACATGCCTTTCCTCCCTGCTCTTACCTTTTGTATTTATCGCTTTACACCTTCTCTTCCAGTTCCATCAGCTTTTCAAAAGCCGCTTCGTACATCGTCTGTAGCGTATTAGCTTCTACTTTGGCCGCTGCATACAATTTTTCTGCCTGCTGAAATTTGGTACGGTCGCCATAAATTTTCGGATCGGCCAATTGGTCTTCTATTTCCTTCTTTTTGCTATTAGCAGCATTTAAATCCGCTTCCAGCTTATCGAAGTTCTTCTTTTGTTTCTGGTACTCTTTCTGAGCATCTTTGTCTATCGGCTGCCCATTTTTTACAAAAGATGGCTGCGGTACTGGTTGTGGCTTGGGCTCAGGCTTAGATGCCGGAGCTGCAGCTGGCTTATTGCTTTCTACCTTCTGCCCTTTGTTTTCTAAGCGTTGCTTTTCCATTCGCTCATTCCATTCCATCCACTCCTTGTACGTGCCCTTAAATTCCTTGATTTCACCATCCACAATCTCCCAGATTTTATTAGCCACTTTGCTAATAAAATACCGGTCATGGCTCACCATAATGATGCTGCCTTCATACTTATTTAGCGACTGTGCCAGCAAATCAATCGAGTGCAAGTCCAGGTGGTTCGTCGGTTCATCCAGCATCAGGAAGTTGGCCTTGCTTACAATTACCTTAGCCAGTGCCACACGGGCCTTTTCGCCCCCGCTCAGTACTTTTATTTTTTTGTCAACATCCTCGCCGCTAAATAGAAACGCTCCCAGCAAAGCCCGGTATTCCATATCGGTTTTACCAGCACCGCTGCCGTTCATTTCTTCAATCAGTGTATTGTTAGGATCCAGACTTTCCATCTGGTGTTGAGCATAAAAACTTTCGGTTACGTTATGCCCCCAAATGCGTTCGCCTTCAAAAGGTTCATTAGCCGCTACAATCCGCAGCAGCGTTGATTTTCCCTTACCATTCGCACCAATCAAGGCAATCTTATCACCCCGATCTATCTCTGCGCTGGTTTCACTTAAAATCTGTAAATCACCAAAGGCCTTGCTTACATTTTTTAGCGTACAAATTATTTTTCCCGGTTCTTTGCCTACGGAAAAATTGATCCGCATGTTGGGCCGCTCAATGCTTACGTCTTCAATACGGTCTACTTTATCCAGCAGTTTTTGTACACTTTGGGCCGCAGCTGCTTTGCTAGCTTTTGCTTTAAATCGCTCAATAAAACGCTCCTGCTGGCGGATGTAGTCCTGCTGGTTTTCGAAGCTGCGTTTCTGCATCTCTACCCGCAATTCTTTCTCCGTTTCGTAGTAAGTGTAGTTGCCGGTATAAAAATGGAGTTGCCGCTGGTACAGTTCCACAATGCGGTTCACCATCCGGTCTAGGAAAAATTTATCGTGGCTCACCATTACCACACTGCCTTTATAATTGAGCAGGTATTTTTCCAGCCATTCAATTGACGGAAGATCCAGGTGATTCGTAGGTTCATCCAGCAGCAGCACATCCGGGCTTTGTAAGATCATTTTTGCCAGCAGCACCCGCATGCGCCATCCGCCGCTAAATTGTTTGTATGGCTTGCCGAGGTCTTTATCGCTAAAGCCTAGACCGTGTAGTACTTCTTCCGTTTTGTGCTGTACATCGTAGCCGTCCAGCACTTCAATTTCGTGCAGTACGTCCATGTAGCGGTTCAGCGTTTTTTCGTCTTCGCTGGTTTCCAGCAGCTTTTCCAATTGGGCCTGTTCTTTTTGCAGGGCCATTACTTTTTCAAAAGCTTCCATCGCCACTTCCGTAATGCTGCTGTTCGTATCAAAACTCAGCAGATCCTGGTGCAGGTAGCCAATAGTTGTATCCCGGCTTTTCTCCACTGTTCCAATGCTGGGGCTGTATTCGCCCACCAGCACTTTTAGCAGGGTACTCTTTCCGGTACCGTTATATCCAATTAGCCCAATACGTTCGCCGGGGTTCAGATGCCAGGTAGCACCACTTACTATCGTCCGTGCCCCAAACTCGAACGTCAGGTTATTCATTCCAATCAGCATAGTTGTCGCCCAAAATTTTCAGTGGCGAAGATAAGGTATGAAAGAAGGCAGCGGGCAGTCCACAGAAGGCAGGAGAACCGTGTAGTTGCTTATTTTGCTGGTTTTCACATCACGGGTAGGCACTTTTTAGCGTTTTCTTTTGGGCCAGGCTATTATCTATCTATTGAACTGATGCGGCGATGGCACCGTTCAAGTGTTGTACTACTATTGAACACTGCTATTCCGGCTTTCGTTCCAGAAGCGAAATCTGGGCCGGCCAGTCTATATTTACGTGAAATTCTTATTTGTGATCAGGCAATTCTTTTCCATCTTTTTTATACCTGTTTTGCTTACTTCCTGTGCCACACAAGAGCAGGCTGCCGATAAAAAAAGTGTTGATACAACAGGCAGCAATACGGTAGTAGCTCCTATAAAACCTGGTCCACTTAGCAGCACCCTGAATGCTTATTACAAACTAAAAGACGCTTTTGTACGCACCGATGGCACTAGTGCTGATATGGAAGCCATGCAATTTCGGCTAAGTGCCGACTCGCTGGATGCTACAAAGCTGGAGATTGATTCATCTTATACCACTGCTATTACAGATTACAAAAAAATAATGCTGGCATCGGTTGATTCGCTCATCAAGGAACGAGACATGCAGCAAAAGCGGAAGCGTTTTGAAACCATTTCAGATGCCTTGTATAGTCTGGCAAAAGCCATTCCTTATAAAGGCGAAACGGTTTACCAGGTGCACTGTCCTATGGCTTTTGACAGAGGTGCTAACTGGCTCAACAACCAGCCGGTAGTAGCCAATCCTTATTTTGGAAATAAAATGCTGGACTGCGGCGAAGTGATGGATAGTTTGATGGAGAAATAGACCTTATACCGTTATAACTGTGCTGCTGCCATGCACAGCACTTGCCATTTCCTTAATCAGGGAAGCGTCTTTTTCAATAGCATTACCCACTACAATTACGTCTGCACCGGCCTTGCAATTTAGGTAGGCTTTTTCGGGTTCGCAAATGCCGCCGCCAATAATGAGCGGTGCTTCAATAGTAGCTGCTACTTTTTGTATCATGGCTTCGGTAATAGGCCTGCGGGCACCACTGCCGGCATCCATGTAAATAAGTTTCATGCCCAGCATTTCGCCAGCCATAGCGGTACACATGGCTATTTCATTTTTATCGGCGGGTATGGGGCTGGCATTGGAAATGTAGGAAACGGTAGTAGGGGCGCCACCATCAATAACCATGTAGCCGGTAGGCATTATTTCCAAGCCACTTTGCTTTACAAATGGAGCGCTAATAACATGCTGACCAATCAGTAATGCGGGATTTCTA
>CAXTDG010000585.1:0-3405 GCA_964242675.1 uncultured Chitinophagaceae bacterium | reverse complement strand
TTTGCCTATTTTCTGCCAGGGACTAATTTCCACTTCGGCAGCGGCTTGTAGGAAAGCACCAATACCTTTCGGGTCGTCGGTGATGATGGGTTCGTGAATGTAATATTCGAAAGAGCCATCCCGGTAAGGATCGCCGCCAAGACCGGCCACCTGGCAAACCCGGTTAAGGTGGGCGGTGCCATCAGCATCAGTACTAATAAAAGTTTTCAAAATGCCATCGTAGCCTTTTTGTGCTGCTGCACCAAATGAGGCTGGCAAATAACCCAGTCGAACACCTTTTGCTAACGCATATACAAACATACTGCTGGCAGAGGCTTCTAGGTAATTACCTTCCTTAGTGCCCATGTTTAACACCTGGTACCAAACGCCGCTGTTTTTGTCCTGCACTTTTGTAATGGCTGTGGCAAAGCGATTCAGGATAGCGATGAGTTCGGCACGTTTCGGGTGATTCTTGGGTAAATCGTCCAGCACATCTACGAGTGCCATGCCGTACCAACCCATTGCCCGTCCCCAAAAGTTGGGCGATTGACCAGTGGTTTTGTTGGCCCATTTTTGTTCTTTGCTTTCGTCCCAAGCGTGGTAGAGCAAACCAGTTTTGGCATCCCGACTGTGTTGCTCCATCCAGATGAACTGGTTGGTAATATCGGCGAAAGCCGTATCCTCCATGAATGTTTTGGCCCACGTCGCATAAAACGGTTCGCCCATGTACAAGCCATCGAGCCACATTTGCCAAGGGTAACGTTTCTTGTGCCAGAAGCCGCCTTCTTTAGTGCGAGGCTGACCTTTCAATTGTTCCCGCAATGAACTAGCCGCTTTGAAATATTGAGGTTTGCCGGTTACGCCGTACAACAGCAACAACTGGCGGCCACATAGTACATTATCAATATTGAAATCTGTTGATTTGTAACCCTTGATAATTCCATCAGCCTCTACAAAACGGTCCATGTTCTTTTGGATAAACTGGAAATATTTTGGGTCGCCAGTGAGGCGCCATACATCTTCAATGCCTTTTAAGATTACACCATTGTCATAGGTCCAGCCACGGCTGAGGCTATCGGGCCATTTGGTCATAATGGTCTTGGCAATCTTTTGCGACATGGGTATTTCCTGTGCTGAAGCCAGCAGGCTTAGCATGAGGAAACTTAATAAGAAACTCGTTTTTTTCATTCAATGTTTTTTAAGCAATCAATTATTCTAATACGCCATTCCCTGATATCGAATAATATAAATAGAAACCGCCGTAGGCTAATAATCCACTTGCTACGAAAAGCGCAATATAAAACAAGTAGTAGGCAGATTTTTGTTCCGCTTTGGTCCTAGTCAAAAACTTATCTACTGCCGGAATAAAACACAAGAACATTCGAAGAACGAAGAATACTACGATGATTGGAACAAGCGCTACTAATGCCATAACCGCCAGAGCCCCATTGTTCCATTCTGTTTGAAATAGTAGCATCGTAACTAATCTGCCTTTTTTTGTGGGCCAAGCGATAATGCCAATATGAAACTACAGCGGCGATGGCACCGTTGAAAAGGAGAATATCTATTGAGCACCCATAGGTTCAACTCCCTAATTAAATCCCACTTTACTTAAAACTAATATTACTTTCCTTCGCTCCAAACTCCGTTGATAATTTTTCTTTTGCTTTTGTAGTGTCTGTGTTGGTTACCACAACGTTGCTGCTTCTATCACCACCTAAACGTACCAACAAAGCCGCATCATTATTATATGAAAGCTTATTGATGCTGATATTCTTGCTATTTAAAACGTCCGCAATCGGTTCGGTATCTTTTACTACCAGCTTCACATTATTGAAAGAAATGTTTTCCGCCTCGCTGCAATCAATGCCTTTATCAGCTTGGATTGTGATGTTGTTAAGCACAATATTTTTAATGCTCATTTCCGGAAGGCCACGTATGAAAATGGCTTTTGCTGCACCATCGCAAACTACATTGCTGATACTGATATTTTTGAACTGCGGTGTGGCTTCCGTTACCGGTTGAAATTCCACTTTTGGTGCTTCTCTTTTTTCGCCAGCCAATACTACCGGGTCTTTTGCGGCATAGTACATATCAAACAAAATGGCTTCGGCAGAAATGTCTTTCATAACAATATTGTTCACCACAATATTTTCTACCACACCACCACGGCCACGGGTTGTTTTGAAACGCAAGCCTATATCGGTACCAATAAAAGAGCAATCATCTACATAAATGTTTCGGGCACCGCCACTCATTTCGCTACCAATTACAAACCCGCCGTGGGCATGGTACACCACGCATTTGCGAACAGTTAAATTTTCGGTTGGTTTGCCTCGCTTGCGGCCTTCTTCGTCCCGACCGCTTTTAATGCAAATACCATCGTCGCCCACGTCGAATGTGCTGTTTTCCAGCAACACATTTTTGCAGCTTTCAATATCGATACCATCGCCGTTTGTAGCGTACCATGGGTTCTTGGCATACACATTTCTAACAGTCAGGTTTTCGCACATCAACGGATGCAGGCACCATGCGGCAGAGTTTTGAAAAGTAACGCCTTCCAGCAATACATTTTTGCAACTGGTAAAGACCAAAAGATTTGGACGAAGGAAGGTTTTGATGTCTTTAAAGTCGTCGATGGTTTTACCACCTACTAGTTTTCCTGCGTCTTTCGTTTGTGATCCCTTTTTCGATTCTTCGTTAGGGTACCACATTTTTTTATCATCGCTCAAAACACCAGTTTGAGTCAGCTTTTTCCATTGTGTTTCGGTGAGCTTATCTTTTTTTAGCATTCGCCAGGCATCGCCGTTTCCGTCGATAATACCACTGCCGGTTACTGCAATGTTCGTTGCGTTGGTAGCATTTAATGGGCTTTGGTTACGGGCTGCAGGTACACCTTCCCAGTTACTAGTTACAATGGGGTACTGGCTGTAATCTTTTGAAAACAGAAGCACTGCATCTCTGGCAATGCTCAGGTTCACATTGTTCTTCAATGTAAGTGGGCCGGTAAGCCAAATGCCTTGTGGCACCAGCACTATGCCTCCCCCCTTTTTGTTGCAGGCATCAATGGCATCAGTAATGCTTTTTGTATTGAGCGTCAATCCATCGGCTACAGCACCGTATTTTTTAATATTAAACGTATCGGCCCGGAATTTCGGAACTGGTACGGCCGGTAAAGGAGAAGCACTGCTAACTGAAAAATACAATACAGCAGCCAGAACAAGGGGCAATCGTTTCATTATAGATGTATAAAAGCAAAAGAAGACTACAAAGTAAACGAAGTATGCAAGTGCGGACTGTTTGTCGTAAGTTGTTTTTGTGCAAACGTTTGCAACTTAGGTATTTGTGAGACGAAGCTATTCAATTGAAATGTTTTCCTGCGTCTTTCGTTTGTGATCCCTTTTTCGATTCTTCGTTAGGGTACCA
>CAXTDG010000584.1:1978-3406 GCA_964242675.1 uncultured Chitinophagaceae bacterium | reverse complement strand
GGCTATTATGGTTAGCGATAGAATACCGGCTAAACCCATCCATTTTGTTTTCATAAATGCTTTTGTATGTTTTATAAAAAAACACAGAGACAAATACTATTCCTGCTTGGTCATTGATTGATGTTGTACTGCTAAAAATTATTTAGAATGATTGCGTACCGTAAAAGCAGAGACTTCCGTTTTACCCAAGACGTCCTGAAGGAGTTTAAAAGTAAGTATAAGGAAAATTGAAAAATGCGTCTGTATCGTTGTGCTTCACAGAACGATATGATCTTAAAAGTGTAGCGTAGTATATTTAAATAAACTTTCATTTTTATTTGAGATAGCCTTTACTGGCAAGAATATTGAGTTGCCTTTGTTGAATCGTTTTTTTTTAACTATTAAACCGGAGGTTATCATGGACATCGCATCAAATACTGAGCATAAAGAAGGTAAAGTGGCTAAAGCCATTGAAAAACAAACCGCAAAAATTCCATCCGATTTGTATTTATGGGCTGCAGTCGGCTCAATTGCATTATCGCTGGGTTTTAAGATAGCAGGAAAAAAAGCAGATGCATTGTTTGTAGGACAATGGCCAGCACCTTTTCTACTGTTGGGCCTTTACAACAAACTGGTAAAGCTGCAAGGAAGTGATAAAGAAGACAAAGAATAAAATTAGAGAGCTTAAATGAGACCCGGTAAGTTTAGCAACTAACCGGGTTTTTTATTGTCATTAAGTTTGGCTAACCCGGTTAATTTGCAGCTTTTGTATCACCAGAAATTCATCTCATGGTTTTTTCTACCGAAGCAGTACTGCAAACCCTTTCTATACATAAAAGTGGCCACAAAGGTGCCGATGAAACCTACCGTCTTTCGGAGCATCCGGTAAATATGGAAGACGAGCTGCTTAGCAAACTGCTGATGCAATACTTTCTGGATCCATTTACAAAAGTGAATGAGTTGTTCTCCTTTTACCACACTTCCGGCGATCTGAACCTCAACGAAATGTATCATTTTGCGGAAGCCATTTTCGAAAATGGGGATAGCTTTCACGAGAATAGCCAGCAGATCACCAAACACTTGTACGATATTTCTACCCACCCAAAAATAAAAAGCGGTGAAGTGTATGTATCTTACTTCAACAATCTGCAGATTGAAGGCGAAAATTGGGATGCTATCGGCGTTTTTAAATCAGAGAACAAAGAAACTTACCTGAAAGTAGTAACCGAGTCGGAGGGATACAGCTTTGGGTACGAGCAGGATGCCATCAATATAAAAAAGCTGGATAAAGGCTGCCTGATTTTTAATACTCAAAAAGAGCAGGGTTATAAAGTAGTAGTCATTGATCAAACCAATCGCAATGGCGAAGCAGTGTACTGGACGGATGAATTTTTGAAACTAAAAATTCGGAATAATGAGTACCAGCAAACGAACGCTACGCTTAGCATC
>CAXTDG010000584.1:0-1968 GCA_964242675.1 uncultured Chitinophagaceae bacterium | reverse complement strand
GGTAAATGAAGAGTTTGACCTATCGAAGACGGATAAAATTGATCTGCTAAATAAATCAATCAATTATTTCAAAGAAAAAGATCACTTTGATATTGAAGAGTTTTCGCAGGAAGTAATTGGCAACCCGGAAGGCATTGAGTCGTTTAAAAACTATAAACGTACTTATGAAGAAGAACATGAACTGGAACCGGTTGATTCGTTTGCTATATCGGATGCAGCGGTTAAAAAACAAGCCCGTGTATACAAGAGTATTCTAAAACTTGACCGCAATTTCCACATCTATATTCATGGCAATAAAGACCTGATTGAAAAAGGTTTTGATACAGAAAAGAATATGAATTTTTACAAGGTTTATTTTAGGGAAGAAGAGTAGGTGTAATAGATAAAAAATCATTAGCAAAAGGGGTGCATCTCAACATTGGTGCATACTTGCCACAGTTTTGTACAAGTTACACTGGTATTAGCAGCGTTACGATAAAAGCACAAACTTTTTGTTGAATAATACACTTTTGAAATTTAGACTTTTGCCGTTTCAAATGTTTTTTCTGTTTAATTTTTTAAACTCCACTTTATTTTTCAGGTAGGCATGGTTTTGTAAATGCGGCTTGGTAACGGGTGCTATTAGAAAATAATTTTTACACCTGCATTTTATAAACCATCAAACATGAAGATGACAAACACAATGAAGCGAGTGGTTGCAATAGTAGCAACCAGTGCCCTGCTGGTAGGGTGTGACAAGGACAACAACGACAACAAGCCATCCTGGGGACCAAGTATATCGGACGATATGCTGGCGGTAGTAAATAAGCAAGAAGCTTTGGGCGCAAAACCAATCGAATCACTTACACCAGACCAGGCCAGGGTGAACCCATCTGTGGCAGATGCTGTAAAGGCATTGGTAGCTGAAAGAGGTATTACTGTTCCAGCTCCCGGTGTGGATACCACCGGAAGAGATATTGCTGTAACAGGGGGTACTATTCATCTACGTATTTACACGCCTAAAAATCGTACAACGGCATTACCGGTAGTACTGTATTACCATGGTGGCGGTTGGGTAATTGCGGATATCAATACCTACGATGCTTCGGCTCAGGCTATTGCCGAAAAGACAAATGCCATCGTCGTTTCAGTAAATTATCGTCGTGCACCAGAGTTTAAATTCCCCACTGCACACAATGATAGTTATGCAGCTTATGTATGGGCACTCCGCAATGCCTCCACCATTGGTGGCGATAGCACCCGTATGGCAGTGGCTGGCGAAAGTGCCGGGGGAAACCTTGCCTGCAACGTGAGCATCATGGCACGTACCAACGGGGTAAGAATGCCTAAGTATCAATTGCTAGTTTATCCTGTTGCCAGCAACAATACTAATTCAGCTTCTTACAATCAATATGCTGCGGCCAAGCCACTTAGTAAACCTACTATCAGTTGGTTTCTAGGTTATTTCCTAAACAGCATGGCCGATACTGCTGATACCCGTATCAACCTTGTGAAAGCTAATTTGGCTGGCTTGCCATCTACTATCATTATTAATGCAGAAATAGATCCACTACGTGACGATGGCCTGGCTTTGGCAAATGCTTTACGTACCGCTAACGTAACCGTTGATCGCCGCTTGTATGATGGCGTTACGCATGAGTTTTTCGGCACCTCATTAGTGGTATCTACTGCAAGAGATGCACAAACGGTAGCAACTGCTGCATTGAAAACAGCACTACAGTAGAAATAATATGCAATTGGCATTGTACAATTAGCTACAAATAACAGCAAAAAGCAAAGGGCAAGTAGATATAAGATCTACTTGCCCTTTGCTTTTAAAACAATTTTTTATTTGCACATTGCCAGTTGTCCCCCGGCTATTATTTCTCCAGTGCCGAAATAATATGATGCTTTCCTTTCAACATGAATTTTTTGCTTTGTTCAATGGCATCCATTACTTGTTCTAAAATAGCATCGGCTGATTGGCTG
>CAXTDG010000583.1:0-3440 GCA_964242675.1 uncultured Chitinophagaceae bacterium | reverse complement strand
CGCACAACCTGACGCCTGACCAGTTGGTGGCAGCCTTGCGTATTAATGATCAAACAACAGCTGCCGGTACTGTACGTATTGGCGATAAAAACTATTTCACGCCATCCAACACCACCATTCGTTCAGTAAAGGATTTTGAAAATATTCCACTATTTACGGGTGGTGTTCAAAACCTGTATTTGAAAGACGTAGCTACGGTAGAAGATGGTGCCGATATTACCGCAGGTTATGTATTGGTAAATGGCCGCCGCTCCGTGTATTTGCCTATTACAAAATCTGCCGCTGCATCCACCTGGGAAGTCGTCCAAAATCTGAAGAAAGCCATTCCTCGTTTCCAAGCTTTGTTACCAGAAGATGTAAAGTTGACTTACGAGTTCGACCAATCTGTTTATGTAATTAATTCGGTAAAAAGCCTGCTGACGGAAGGGGCCATAGGTGCCATCCTTACCGGGCTAATGGTGCTGCTATTTTTGGGTGATCCCAGAGGAGCTCTGATTGTAATTCTAACTATTCCAACCTGTATTATTTCCGGTGTATTGTTCCTCAGTTTGTTTGGACAAACCATCAACATTATGACGTTGAGCGGACTTGCTCTGGCCATTGGAATTCTGGTGGATGAAAGCACGGTGACTATCGAAAATATTCACCAGCACCTGGATATGGGCAAGCCAAAAGCGCTGGCCATTTGGGATGCCTGTAAGGAAATTGCCTTTTCAAAATTGCTTATCCTGCTTTGTATTCTGGCAGTGTTTGCTCCGGCCTTTACTATGGGTGGTATTCCCGGTTCCCTGTTTTTGCCGCTGGCTTTGGCTATTGGTTTCTCTATGATTACTTCCTATTTCATGGCGCAAACTTTAGTGCCGGTATTAGCCAATTGGCTGATGAAGGATCACAACAAAAAGCATGATGCAGCACATTCTTTTTCATCCAACGGAAAAACGGCAGACGAGCAGGAATTCATTGCCTCCGAAATACCAGTCACCACCGAGAAAAATACCTGGCAGCAGCGGGAAATAGACCAGGCACAGCCGGGTTATAAAGGCAAAAAACTGAGCGGCTTTGATAAATTTCGTATACGCTTTGACCGGTTTATGAACCGCATGATGCCAAGACGAAAACCCATTGTGTTGGTGTACGTGGTTGGGGCTTTGGCACTAGCTGGTTTGTTTTTAGCCATCATTGGCCGGGATGTGTTGCCCAAGTCTAATGCGGGTCAGTTTCAGCTACGCATTAGCGATGAAGACGGTACCCGTATTGAAAAAACAGAACGGGACGTATTAAAAACACTTGATGTGTTGTACTCCATTGTGGGCAAGGAAAATGTAAATATCAGTTCGGCGATGGTGGGTATGCACGGTTCGCAGTTTAGTACCAATCCTATCTACCTGTTTATGGCGGGTCCGCAGGATGGAGTACTATAAGTGGCTTTGAAAGAAGACTACCATGTAAATATGGACGATTTGAAAGATGTGTTTCGGGAAAAGATGAAGAGGGCTTTACCCAATGTGCAATTGTCTTTTGAACCAATAGAACTGACAGACAAAATCCTGAGCCAGGGATCACCAACGCCAATTGAGGTGAAAGTGATGAGCAAAAACAAAGCACAGAATGAAGTGTACGCTAATAAGGTGATTGATAAGCTGAAACAGATTCCATACCTGCGGGATGTAAAGCTGGGTACGGCCATTCATGCCCCGGCAATAGACATCAATATCGATCGGGTGAAAGCGGCGCAATTAGGTACCAATCTTTCTGAGATTTCCCGTTCGCTGGTGGCTGCCACTTCTTCGTCCCGTTTTACCGAAAAAAATATCTGGATTGACCCTAAGGTGAACCTGAGCTATAATGTACAGGTGGAGGTGCCGGTGAGCCAAATGAACAGCATTACCGATATCAGCGAAATACCGGTAACACCCAATGCGGCCCGGCCCGTATTGGGCGATGTAGCAACGCTTACAGCCGATACTATTTATGGAGAAAATGATAACATCGGAGCCATGCCGGTACTTTCGGTAACGGCTAATTTGTATAAAAAAGATCTGGGTACTGCTACGAAGGATGTAAACAAAGCCCTCGCTTCCATTGGCGAATTACCCCGTGGTATGGCCATAGAAACCCGTGGACTAACCGAAGTACTGACCGATACGCTGGATAGTTTGCAGTCAGGATTAGTTGTAGCCATCATGGTCATTTTCCTGATGCTCACAGCTAATTTCCAATCGTTCAAAGTGTCGTTGGTGGTATTGTGTACGGTGCCTGCGGTGTTGCTGGGGTCGCTGGGGTTGTTGCTGCTTACCGGTTCATCGCTTAACCTGCAATCGTACATGGGTATGATTATGTCGGTGGGTGTGTCTATTTCCAACTCGGTGCTGCTGGTGACCAATGCGGAAGAACTACGGATGAAAAGCGGCAATGCCCTGCTGGCAGCAAAAGAAGCGGCTTCAGTACGGTTACGGCCCATCTTGATGACCAGTGTGGCGATGGTTGTGGGTATGATTCCGATGGCATCGGGCTTGGGCGAAGCGGGTGATCAAAGTGCACCGTTAGGTAGGGCCGTGATTGGCGGGCTGATTGCTTCTACGTTTGCAGCGTTGCTTATTTTGCCACTGGCATTTGCCTGGGTACAAGGCAAAACCAGCACCCAATCCCCATCCCTTGATCCTGAAGACAAAGAAAGTAAACACTATGTAGCGTCTCTATATGCGGATGCTCATTCCTGATAATGAATTGTAATAAAATGAGTAGTAAACTGTTTTCAATCATCGTAGTAGCCGGGTTCGTTGGTTCCATTTTACAAGGCTGCACTTCCGAAGATCAAAAGAAGCTGGAAGCCATGAAAGAAGGCGGCAGCGAACAGATGGCAACGGTTACGGAAGTAACCACTGTGCAATCGGGTAAGCTTTCGTCTGAAATAAACATCCCCGGTGAATTACAGGCCTACCGCCAGGTGGATTTATATGCCAAAGTAAATAGCTACGTTAAACAAATGAACGTAGATATTGGTAGCGCTGTGCAGCAAGGGCAAGTATTAGCAATCATGGAAGCACCGGAAATCAATTCGCAATTGGCAGCTTCGCAATCCCGGTTGAGTTCGTACGAGGCGGTGTATATAGCCAGCAAGGCCAACTACGACCGTTTGTTAGAAACCAGCAAAACACCGGGTACCATTTCGCCCAATGATCTGGATATGGCGCTGGCACGGCAAAAGAGTGATTATGCCCAGTTGCAGGCGGCAAAATCTTCTTACAACGAAGTGTCAAACAATAGGGATTACCTGCAAATACGAGCTCCGTTTGCCGGAGTGATTACTACCCGTAATGCCAGCCTGGGAACGTACGTTGGTCCATCCGGCAAGGGCTCTGACCTTCCAATGTTTACGCTGCAAACGCAGCAGCAGCTTCGCCTGGCGGCGTCGGTTCCTGAGGCTTACACCGGTTACC
>CAXTDG010000582.1:0-3448 GCA_964242675.1 uncultured Chitinophagaceae bacterium | reverse complement strand
ATATATCGATGCTGCTTTAGGTAATCTATATTTCATTGCCGGCGTCATGATTGGCGGCGGTATCCTGCTGCTGTTTATTGAAAAATTCTTTACCCACCCTACTATTCATAAAGAAGAAGAGATTACGAATAAAAACGCTTTTGTAGTAGGATGCTTCCAGGTGCTGTCCATCGTTTTTCCGGGGCTAAGCCGCAGTGCAGCTACTATCGTTGGCGGCCTGCAGCAAAAGTTTACCCGCAACGTAGCAGCTGAGTTTTCCTTTTTCCTGGCTGTGCCTACTATGCTGGCAGCCAGTGCCAAAAGCCTGTTAGACACCTATAAGGAAGCACCGGAAGTATTTAATAGTAATAATTTGTCGGTGCTGGGGATGGGGTCGTTTGTGTCTTTTATTGTGGCTTTATTTGCTGTAAGGTTTTTTATTACTTTTCTCAAAAAATATGGTTTCCCAGTTTGGGGCGTGTACCGTATTATTGTAGGTGGAACGATGCTAGCCCTGCTACTTTCCGGAACGATTCAGCCGACTTAGCTTTTTTTATAACCCTAAATAAAGCCCGTATGAAAAAAACGTTGAAACTACTGCCCTTGCTACTGGCAGTTATGCTAACCATTGCTTGTAAAAATTATGGAAAGCGAGTAGCTATTGAAGGAACCAAAGGCGAGATATACTACAAAGGACCCGGCGTAACCGAAAGCGACGCTAAAAAGGTAGGCGAATACCTAAAGAAAATTGATTTTTTTACAAATGACAAGGCTACCACCGCCCAAATTTTGAAAAAAGACGATGCCTTCACCGTTCGCTTTGTATACGACAAAAACTTTTACGATAAAACGCCGGCCGCTGAAAACAGCTTCAAAATTATTGGGGCTGATATGTCGAAAAATATTTTTGATGGCAAAAAGGTGAACATTTCCCTGGCAGATAGCTTGCTGGTTGATTTTAAAACCATTCCTTTTGATGCTTCTGCTTCAGAAACCACAGCTTCAACTACCAATACATCCGGTAGCAGCAGCCTGGGCTCGAATAATAGTGGCCTTAGTTCCGAATCGGGGGCTAATACTTTAGAAGGTTATGAGCATGAAAAAATCGGCAATATTGTTTTCTATTGGAAAGATATTGCTGCTACCGATGAAAAAGTAGTGTCGGACTACGTGGTAAAAAATGGTGCATTTGTAGCCACAAACGAGGTTAATATCATTACTAACAAAGAAGGCGACCGATACATTGTTCGCTTCCCGGTGGGTGACTCCTACAGTGATAGTGATACCAACATGCAAAATGCACTGGAGAAAGTAGCTCAGCAGATAAAGGACAACGTATTTGCCAATCAGCACTATTCATTTATCGTTACCGATACCAAGTTGAATAAACTGAAATCTTGGGATTTTTAAATTCTTGTTTCATCATACCTATTTAGAGCTGCCCTGGGGGTGGCTCTTTTTGTTTTAAGTAGCTGGTAAAATCCTTTGCTTATTTTTAAGCCGCTAACCTTTACTCTTATGCAAACGGCTTCTAAAAAAGTGATCAACGGCTGGGCTATGTACGACTGGTCCAACAGCGTATACAACCTGGTAATTACTACCACCTTCTTTCCTATTTACTTTACGGCTGTTGCCAAAACCAATGGCACCGATAAAGTAGATTTCCTGGGCCGCACGTTCGTCAATTCTTCTTTATACGATTATTGCCTGGCAGCAGCTTATTTACTCATTGCCATTTCGTACCCCATACTTACTTCCATAGCCGATACCAGGGGCAATAAGAAAAATTTTATGCAGTTCTTCTGCTATATGGGTGCTATTGGCTGTAGCGCTTTGTATTTTTTCAAAGGTTTGCCAACTCTTGGGTTGGGCATTGCTTCCTTTATGCTGGCAAGTATGGGCTATGTGGGCAGTCTGGTTTTTTACAATGCTTATTTACCCGAAATAGCAGCCCCCGAAGACCGGGACCGCATTAGTGCAAGAGGGTTTTCGTTTGGCTATATAGGCAGTGTGCTGATGCAGTTACTTGGTTTTGCACTGGTAACGCTGATGGATGATAAGGGTGAAGCTACCCGCATTACCTTTTTACTGGTAGGTATCTGGTGGATTGGTTTTGCCCAAATAACCTTTGCCCGCCTGCCTAAAAACCTGAAAGAAAAGCAAGCCCAGACGGTAAATGTTTTTAAAAGCGGTTTTTCCGCAGTGAAGGTGGTGTACAACGAGGTGAAGAATTTACCTGTACTGAAACGCTTTTTACGGGGATTTTTCTTTTATAGCATGGGCGTGCAAACAGTGATGCTGGCCGCCACATTGTTTGGCACCAAGCTGTTGGGTTTGCCCGATACAAAACTTATTATTACCGTGGTGGTAATACAGTTGGTTGCGGTACCAGGGGCTATCCTCATGAGCCGCTTATCTGAAAAAATGGGCAATATAAAGGTGCTGATGCTCACCGTTTTCTTTTGGATACTTGTATGTATAGCTGCATTTGCAACGGCTGAATTTAAAGAAGCGGGGTACAATCCGGAATATGGTTTTTATGGATTAGCTGTAGCTGTTGGGCTGGTAATGGGTGGCATTCAATCGCTGAGCCGCAGCACCTATAGTAAGCTGATGCCTGAAACAGAGGATACCGCCTCCTTCTTTAGCTACTACGATCTTACGGAGAAAGTGGCCATTGTAATTGGCATGTTTGCTTTTGGCTTTATAGAAGAATTGCTGGGCAGCATGAAATACTCGATATTATCGTTAATAGTATTTTTTGCGCTGGGTATGGTTTGGTTGTACAGTGCATTGCAAAAGCAAAATCAGGAGAAGATAGTGAATAGCTTTCCCTCTTAGCTTTAAAACCAAAAAGCCGGGCTACGAAGCCCGGCTGTACTATGCTGATTGAAAGGAAATCTAATTTTTTTCGAGTGTAATGTAGTCGTGTGGTTCTACTACCCGCTGCATTATCATTTTAGAGGAGGTAGTGCCACCAATCACTGTCCAGGCACCACTTACTGTATCAAAACCCGAATTATCGCTGAAGGTAAAGCTTACCCGTGTTTTACCATCTACATAGCTTACGGTCCATTTACCTATCACGCCGGTACCAACATCCTGCTTTGCAGTAAGGGTACCATTGGTGGCAAACATAAAATCGTAAGTTTCGTATTTCGAGGTCAGGTCGAGGGTGTTGTTCATATAAGAACTGATATGCCAGCTACCGGACAAAAAGGAATTGCTAACGGTGTTGATGGCAGTACGGGCCTCCGCTTTTTCAGGCGTATCCTGTATAGGGTCAATCTGATCTTTTGTACAACTGGTAAATACTAAAGCTAATAATAGCGTTGAAAGAAGTAAGTGTTTCTTCATAAAAGTTTTTTTGATTTTTAGCAGCATCACTCAACACGGATCCAATCTTTGCAATCGTTTGTTGTAAATGTGAAAGAAGAAAACTGCTCTTAGAATAATTAGATACTTTTTC
>CAXTDG010000581.1:0-3460 GCA_964242675.1 uncultured Chitinophagaceae bacterium | reverse complement strand
ACCTATTCCACCCTCTGCCGACTGGCAGTTTCACTTGGCAAAGGGTTGCCCAGCACACTGCCAGTACTGCTACCTGGCGGGCAGTTTAAGTGGTGCACCGGTTATTCGTACTTATGCTAATCTGCCACAGATTCTGGAGGCAACTATTCCTTACCAGCAGGCCATTTATACCACCTCATTCGAAGCCAGTTGCTATACCGATCCTTTGAGTATTGAACACCTTACAGGTAGCCTGTCTGAAGCTATTAAATTCTTTGGTCAGCAACAGGCTGCACACCTGCGGATTGTGAGCAAGTTTGATGCAGTGGAACCCCTATTAGATCTGGAACATAATGGTCATACCCGTACCCGCATTAGCCTGAATGCTGAACCTATCAGCCGTCGTATGGAAGGCGGAACAGCAACGGTTGCCGAACGGATTGCGGCTTTACGTAAACTGGCTTTGCCCCGTGCGGCTGGTGGCGGTGCCTACCCTATTGGTGTGGTGCTGGCGCCTATTATGCCTATTGAAAACTGGCGGGAGCATTACAGCCAGTTGCTAAGCGACCTTCAAACTGCCCTGAACTTCGATACTGACCTAACTTTTGAATTAATTACCCATCGTTTTACACCTGGATCAAAAGAAGTACTACAGGGCTGGTATCCCAACACTAGCCTGGACTTTAATGAAGAAACACGGGCCGTAAAACGCAACAAGTTTGGTGGACTAAAGTATGTGTACACCAAAGAAACCATGACCGAATTGCGTAGCTTTTTAGAAAAGGAAATAGCCAACAGATTTCCGCAAG
The DNA here is from genome assembly GCA_964242675.1 of uncultured Chitinophagaceae bacterium. Classification (GTDB taxonomy): domain Bacteria; phylum Bacteroidota; class Bacteroidia; order Chitinophagales; family Chitinophagaceae; genus JAZKFT01. The sequence goes on along the minus strand of CAXTDG010000581.1, from coordinate 2,672 downwards.
CGAAGATTTTATACTGGACTTAATTTTACTTAGCTTATTTATTAACAGGCATCCACTATGGCGGATGCCTGTTTTATTTAAAACTTAGCTTCTATTTTTTTGATGGCTGAATCCAGCGATGGGCCGTACTTGGTTTCATTCAGCATCAGGCCAAACTTATCCCAGAACTTGTAGGTAGGCACATGAATCTTATAGAAAACCTGCACAGCAGTAGAATCACTATGAGTATCATAAATAGCTACCCCTTGCTGAATGTGAGAAGCAAAAGGAGTTTGGACTAAAAGTGTATCTGACTCTTTTAATGAATTTATACTTGAACTATCACTATAGGCAGTTCTATATAAATCAGACAATAAAATATTACGGGGAGATTTATTGATAGCAATGTTAACCGCCCGGCTCACAATGGTATTGGAAGGAAACAACAGCGAAATGCAAAACAACATCACGCCAAAAACCACCACACTTATAAAAAACAGTTTGATATACTTCATGTATTATTTCTCTTCACCGTAATGGTTATTAACCCGGTTGTTCAACTTGCTTGTTGCTAATTCATTATCACTCCCATTTAAAAACTTTGATAGCCACAACATAAGCCGCAATACCCCAAGCTACAATGACACCAATCTGCGGCAGGCAATCGGTAAGGTGAGCTCCCTCGAAAGCTATTTTCCGCATGGCATCGTTGAAATGCGTTAGCGGCAATATCCGGCAAATAGGTTGTAGCCAAGAAGGGAAATTATCAATAGAAAAGAAGGTGCCTGCCAGCAAGAATTGTGGCAGCGTAATAAGGTTGGCAAATGGTGGAATGCTGCTTTCGTTTTTGGCTACACTGCTTACAATGAAGCCAAAGCCCATAAACACTAGTAGGGCAAGAAAACTGAGCACTAATATTTCCAAAAAAGTAAGCAGGCCATGCACCAGCGTAAATCCAAAGAAGAAATGCCCCATCCCTACAATAACTACCGTAGTGCTTAGCTGAAAAATTACCCGAGCCAATCCTTCGCCCAATACAATATAAGTACGTTTAATGGGCGTAGCATAAAACCGCTTTAGCACCAAAGTTTGCCGCAGGCTAAAAAACAAAAATGCCACCCCAAACACCCCGGCACTAAGCAACGAAAACCCAAGCTGCCCTGGCAAAATGAAGTCAATGGTTTTGTATTCTCTTTCAGTTGAAATATCTTTTTGGTAATCAAAATTATTGGCAGCATACGTAGGCCGGCCCCTAAATTTTTGATTACTGATTTGAGTATTAATTGACTCTAAAATTGGCAATAGTTGCGGCCACTGATCATTGCTGGCAGTTGTACTTTTTACCGTGTAGGTATAAGCGGGTATAGAGTCCTTATTTTTTTGTATGAGCAGTATTCCTGCCAACCGGCCCTTTAGTTTGTACGATTCCACTTCTGCATCTGTAAGTCGCAAGATGCGGATACGTTTGCTGGCTTTTACGGAGTCGAAAAAAGCATTGGTTGTGTCGCTGTTTTTATCAATAACGATTCGGTAAGTTGGAGCATTGCCGCCATTGCCAATAAAACCAAATACTAGTATAAAAACCATTGGGAAAGCCAGGCTAAACACCACCGCCGAGGGGCTACGAAGCATTCCTCTTAAACCGGCACGGGTAATTGCCAGCATCGCTTTCCACTGGTTGTATTTTTTTTCTTGCATTGTAAGGGCGGCCGTTCGAGTACGGCTGAAGATCAAATGTAAAGCCCTGTTTCCAAAGTCGGAAAGTTAGTAAGACTGAAAGTTCGAAAGAAAGATCTGACCTTATGAAGTGTCTACAAAAAAAGACCGGGAAGCCAGGAGATCCGCAAGACTGAAAAAAATATCAATACTTTAGAACCATTTACTACTGATGATTTACTCATCACAACAGTTACTCACTATTTACCCATTATTATGGAACTTACGATCAACATACCGGCCCTATTATTCCCAGGCATTTCGCTGATTATGCTGGCTTACACCAACCGGTTCCTTGCGTTAGCTTCCCTGATTCGCAACTTGTACGACAAGCTGCGGGATAATAAAGCCCGGCCGGATACGGTAAAGCAAATACGCAACCTACGCTTACGGCTACACCTGATCCGCTATATGCAACTGTTTGGCGCAACCAGTTTTGCCACCTGCCTGGTGTGTATGTTTTGCATTTATGAGGAGTATGTTGGATGGGCGAAATACACGTTTTTTATCAGCCTGCTTTCGCTTTTTGTATCGCTACTCATTTCCCTTTGGGAAATACAAATTAGTACCAAAGCGCTGGATTATGAATTAAGCGGAATGGAGGAATTGAAGTAATGACAGCTGACTAAGAATAAATGAACTTTTGAATGAAACAACGTATTGCACAAATTGCATTGTTGGTAAACGACTACAACGAAGCAATTGAATTTTATACCCAAATACTCAATTTCAAGCTGATAGAAGACACGGTAATGTCGGAAACCAAACGTTGGGTTGTAGTCAGCCCACCGGGATATGACGGTTGCAATTTGCTATTGGCAAAAGCTGCTAATGGCGAACAAAAAGCAGTTGTAGGAAATCAGACTGGTGGGCGTGTCTTTTTGTTTTTACATACCGATGACTTCGAAAGGGATTACCAGAACTTGCTGGATAAGAAAGTAAAAATTTTTAGAGAAAAAACTATTGAGCCTTACGGC
>CAXTDG010000580.1:0-3468 GCA_964242675.1 uncultured Chitinophagaceae bacterium | reverse complement strand
CCGTTACCACTATCCTCAAATACCTGTACTACGACAACTATAGTTACAGTGGTGCTAAACCCTTCAACAGCACCTTTGAAAATAGCCAGGCCTATGCTACCGGAGGGCAAACCATAGCCCCTACAGCCCGTACCATCAACATGCCTACCGGCGTAAAGGTGCGGGTGCTGGGTACCAGCACCTTTTTAGCCAGCACCCTGTACTACGATGAGGACGAACTGCCCATCCAATCGCTGGAAGAAAACATAAAAGGAGGAACCGACATTACCACCAGCCAGTACGGCTGGGACGGCCGCCTGCTAAGCACCCATACCCGCCACAGTGCCGGCGGCACCGGCTATGGCGACTTTACCATCCTTACCAAGAACTTATACGACAAGATAGGCCGGGTAACCAGCCTGCAAAAGAAGATAGGCAGCAACGCCTTTACCACTATAGCCACTTACGATATGGATGATATGGGGCGGCTGAAGACCAAACACCTGCACCCCGACTATAGTGGCCCCGGTGCACAGGCAGGCGGCGGGCTGGAGAGCCTGGAGTACAGCTACAACATCCATAGCAATATTACCGGCATCAATAAAGATTATGCCTTAAAGGCTGGAGCTTATAATAAATGGAGCCACTACTTTGGCCTGTACCTGGGGTATGATGATAGGGATAACATATTTGCCAACAAGCAATTGGATGGCCATGTAACCGGCCTGCTATGGAATACCATGGGCGATGATGCTCAGCGTAAATACGATTACACCTACGACAATGCTGGTCGGCTGACCAAAGCCGTCTTTACCCAAAAGGAAACGCCAACCGATGCATGGAGCAATACCAAACTCGACTTTAGTGTAGGTAGTGGTGGCCATGATGGTAAAATAAGATACGACCTGAACGGCAACCTGCTGAGCATGCTACAAAAGGGCGTGATGATCGGCAACACTGCCCCCATCACTATCGACGACCTGCAATACGAATACAAAGCTTACAGCAACAAACTGAAGAATGTAACGGATGCCGCACAAACAACCCTGGGAGCCGCCAATGGGCAGTGGGGTGATTTTAAAGATGGCAATATCAGTACCAGCACGAATGCGGATGACTATGTATATGACGAAAACGGCAACCTCGTAATAGATCTGAATAAGAACGCCAAGGAACTGGGTAATATCGCCGGGGCCAATGGCATCCGGTATAACTTTCTGGACAAGCCGGAAGAGATACGTATCCCCGGTAAGGGAACGATAAAGATTGTGTATGATGCCGATGCTACCCGCCTGCAAAAAATATACACGCCGGATGGCAGCAACGCCGTTACCAAAACCACTACTTACATCAATGGTTTTGTGTACGAAGAAAAAAGCAATGTGTCAGGTGGAGCGAAATTGCAGTACCTGAACTTCGAGGAAGGCAGGATAAGAGTCATGCAACCGGTAGTGCAAAGCAACGGCTATGATTATCTTTCAATAGCAGGCAACCTCACCTTACCCGAAGGTAAGCAAGGCACCTGGGACTATATGGTGCGGGACTACCAACAAAATGTACGGGTGATACTGACCGAAGAAACCCACCAGGGCAGTAACAAGTGTACGATGGAAGGAAGCCGGGACGTAGCGGAGCAAGCTGTGTTTGGCCAGCCGGGCAATAACAACGAAGTAGCCACCACCCGCTTTGCCAAAAGCAGTATACCCGGCCAGCCCTGGACAGCTACAGCAGAAGATAACCAGGTAAGCATGCTAAGTAGTGCCACGCAGAAAGTAGGGCCCAATACCCTGCTGAAAGTGATGGCAGGCGATGAGATCACCGCCGCCGTGCAGTACTACTATCAAAACCCCACCAGCAATGGCCCCGGTGATGGTACGCTGCTAAATAGCGTCATTGCTTCGCTGGTGCAAGTACTTACCAGCACACCTGTAGCCGGGGCACCGGTGCACAACGGGGCAGCCGGGGTAGGCAGCAACCTGCAAAGCGGCGGCAATGCCGGAGCTTTGGGAATACTAACTGACCCCAATACTGAAACGATTGATAACAAGCCCAAAGCTTACCTGACGGTGTTGTTTTTTGATGAACGCATGCAGTTGGTAGCGGAGAACAGCGACTCACGTAGAGTAGGCGACCCTGGTAGTGTACGAACGATGGGGCTAACCAGCCTGCAGGCACCGAAGAACGGCTATGCGTTTGTGTATGTGAGCAATGAAAGTGCTGAGCCGGTGTACTTCGACAACCTGCAGGTAGCAGACAACAGAGGACGTATTGTAGAAGAGAATCATTATTATGCCTACGGCCTCAAAATAGCCGCTATCAGTAGTAGTAAGCTACCCGATGACAACGAAGGGCATACCGGTAATTTCAATCTTTACAACGATAAGGAACTCTTCGAAGACGCTGACTTAGATTGGTACGACTACGGCTTTCGCTACTATGATGCACAGATAGGAAGATTCCCTCAGCTTGACCCGCTAACAGACCGTTATCCCTATTATGCGCCATATCAGTACGCAGGTGATGAACCTATCGCTAATGTAGACTTAGATGGTTTAGAACCTGCTGGTGCTACTAGCGCATTTTTAGATAAAGCAGGAAGAGTTGCATACGATAATTTGAAGGAAGTTGTTGTTAAGGGAATTAATAAGAGTTTAACTACCGCTAAGAATTATGCTGGACTGTTGTTATCCGTCGCTACTAATGTTGCTAAAACAGCTGAGAATTTAGTTAAGTCATCAAAACCTAACTCTAAACCTGAAGTAAATGATCTGTTTGATATGACACGTCAATCTTTAACAGGAGGTGATAATGTAGAAATAGAATTAGGGAATGGGTTTATTAATAAAATAAAAGAAGATCCTGATTACAAGAGGTTAAAAAAAGATATTGTAAATGACCTGAAATCTAACAAAAAGCAATATGGTAAAAAGGAAATGCATAAGTCTTATGATTATGAGTCTGCGGAAAAATATCATCACCTTGGCCTTGGAGGAGAAAAAGATGGTGACCCTATGTGGAAACAAGCATTAAGACCTTGGAAATACAGAAAAACATGGAGAGTTGGAGCAAATCCACTTACATGGGCACTAAGAAATTGTACGGTAAATCCTGATGCTTATGTTAATAGAAAAGGGGATATCATTATCCATTTTGAATTGTCTGATAATTGGGATTTGTCAAGTCAACATGGCAGAGGATGGGAATACAATTTAATTAGCAAAGTAGCTGGGTTTGGCTGGCATGGAGTTGTAGGGGCAAAAGTGCTGAAAGTTAGCGGTTCCTGGGTGGATGTTGCTCAGTAGCAATAACCCATTTAATTTGATTCGGTTCTATTGAATTTTATAAGTTATCTAAAATTTTGAATTGGAAAAGAGGATAATAGGGTGTTATTAATATATGTAAGTTATAATATGGTAAAGATTGTTTTGATAAGTATTTTGAGTATCTTCTTCATAAGATGTAATAATTTCTCGTCTCTGTCTCAAAAGG
>CAXTDG010000579.1:0-3486 GCA_964242675.1 uncultured Chitinophagaceae bacterium | reverse complement strand
GCAGTGGAAAGCCCGTAAAGCGCCGAAACGAATTTCAAGTCAGCGAAGCTATGAAGGCGAGACGGCGCTGCGGACTTGGAACGGATAGCCCGGCCCGCAGGGAAGCGCCCTTATTTTTCGCCTTGTTTTATACAAAACAAGAAAACCCGGCAGCTTTCGCCACCGGGCCTCTCTTTCCCTTAAAACTATGAAACGAAAACCCCAAAACCCCTAATGCTGTACTAGTAATTTTTGAACTTGTGTCTCGCCACTTTGTGTTGTCATTTTTATGAAATAAGTACCGTTTTTCAGGTCGCTTACATTGAGGCGATACTGGTTGGTACCACTATTTACCGGAATGGTGATTTTCTTTAGAGAAGCACCGGCCATATCTGTAACCGTTACTTGAGCGCTGCTGATAGTTTTGCTGCCAAATACCAAAGTGGTATAGCTGCTGGCAGGTACAGGCTGCAGGCTAAGTGTTGATGGTGTTTCTTTACCCAGTAGAGAAATGATGCCGCTATTGGAATTGTTATCACCGCTACCATCGAAGAAGTTGCTACCACTGATAGATGCCGTTAAGCTATAACAATTGGCACTAGTAGCTCCGTTGTAGCCATAAACGTACACCGTATAAGTGGCTGCAGCAGTAGCACTATTGTAAACAATGGATTCAGCAGTGGTACCACCATTTTGTGAAATGCCAACCTGCGTACCGGCGCTGTTGTACAAGCGTACATCGTAGTCGAGTGGTAAGTTGGTTAGGCTAATTTTTACTTTAGGCGAAGCACTAGTGGTAGTAAACTTGAAGTAATCCTTATCGGTTGAAGTGCCAATTTTAGCCGTAATGGCTGTATTTACCGAAATGGTTTTAGCTGCACTGATCGATTCGTTGGCTTCATAATTATCTGTGCAAACAGGCGTAGTACCGCCTACGCCCACAGCCGTCCAGGCATTGGTAGTTTGGGTAACCTCTGCACTACCAGCACCATATAAATCTGTTGCGGCTTGTATGCCATACGTACGGGCAGCCGCATAGTTAGATGTTGCAGTTAGGTAAACCGTATTTAAACGGAATGCAATAGCAGCTGCTTTATCAATACCTAAACCGGTAACGCTATAAGCAGTGCCTTTATCATTGGTACCACTGCCACCTACACTTAGCAAATAGAACCAATAGTTAAGTACGCCGCTGTTGGTATGTACGCCGCCATTATCAGCAGTGCCAGTGGCCCAATATGTTCCCAGGTAAGTATCAGGCTGCTGATAGGTATTAGGGTTACTCATGCTACGGATGGTATAAAAGTCTTTCCCAATTAGCCAGTCAGCGTTGGAAGGACGAGCGTAAAACTCAATGGCAGTACCGAAGATGTCGCTAAAGCCTTCGTTCATAGCCCCGCTTTCGCCAGAGTAATTAAGGCCAGACGTTTTTTCGGTAAGTCCGTGGGTAATTTCATGACCGCAAACATCCAGCGCTGTTAGTGGTTTGTTGCCATCGCTTGCATCGCCGTCGCCATACGTCATACGAGTACCATCCCAAAAGGCATTGAAATAATTGGTGCTGTAATGCACATAACTTTTAATGGCAAAACCAGCATTATCAATGCTATTGCGATTGTATTTTACTTTATAGTAATCATAGGTTTTTTCAGCACCCCAGTGGGCATCGGTAGCGTATTGGTCTTTATCAGCATTTACGTTGTTCCAGTTATTATCAGCATCGGTAAAGTCTACAGCGCTATTGTAATTGGTTCCCTTGTTCAGATCAAAAGTTTGGATACCGTTGCCACGGCCGGTTTCCCGAAGGCGGTAGCTGCTGTTATAGCTATCAGTAGTAATGGTTTGGGTACCGCTATAGCCAGTAACAGCTGAGCCGGTGGCATTGGCTTCATGAATTAAATCCCGTTTGCCAAGCACAGCACCATTTTTTGCATCAACAAATACAATCTGGCGGCTTAGTGGTTGCTGAGCATAAATATCGAACTTATAAGCCAGCCGCATAGCAGCCGGAACTACATCCTCTTCCCCACTATAAAAGACCAATGTGCCTTTAGGAAAAAAAGTTGCCGCTGCATTGTTTTCGTCCCTTTTAATAAAAGCTTCTTCCTTTGGTACCTGCCACTTATAAGTTTGAGCATTTATACTAGATAAAGCTTGTTGCAAAGCGGCAGCTTCACTTAATGTAGGCGAAGCAGTTAATTGACGGTCAAAGGTTTCAACCAGCTTACCATTTTGCAGGATGATGCTGCCTGCTTTTGAGTGAACAATTTCGTACGCATTTTCTACCGGAATACCCAGGTAAGATTGCTGGTAGCGAATATGCGTCATGCCCAAAGCATCTGTTTCCTGCTGCTTTGCTACCAGGCCCGATACGGCGGTAAGTGTGCCCTTAGCATTGGGAACAGTAATAAAACCTTTTGCAGTAACCGGGGCAGTACCGGGTACAAATTCCACATCAGTTGCAAACATATCCGGCTTACCGGGTGTAGCAGTTTTTAGTGTTTGTCCTATCAAACTTGCTGAGAAAAATAAAGATCCTCCAACAGCCAAGAGTTTAAAATTCATCATAAGCAACAGCCGGTTTTTTGTTAAAGAAATTAGAAAATGATAAGAAGTGAATATATACTTCTTATAAAGCCATTTCAAAATTGATGTTTGGCTCATTTCGTAAAAACCAAAAAAGTTGTTGCAAAAAATGCAAATACGAGTTGGGGAGGTAGTAAATTAAAAATGCACCGGGTAGGGTGCATTTGGGGGAAATAAGTAATAAAAACTAGTTTAATTGTCGTGACACTGTAACAACAATAGAATGTTTATTAATTTAGAGTTCTACTTCCTGACTAAATCGTTGCCAATAAAATATAAGTACAAGCTTTTTACAGTTTTATAATGCCGTAATTAATGTCTTATCCTACATCCAGAACAGTTTTTAAGTTATTTACAATAAGGTCAATTTTTTCAGAAGTAAGCTTCCCAATTTTATAAATAAAGCGTCTGTTATCAATAGCTCTTATCTGATCAATCATAATATCTGAATCCGCATTCAAACCAGCTTCACCACTAAGCAGGTGAACCCTTAAAATATTGGATGCAGGCTGCACATTTGTAGTAACGGGGCAAACAATAGTAGAAGGATGAGTGACATTTAGCAAATCTGTCTGTACAATAACAACCGGCCGCTTTTTACCTGGTTCTGTACCAGATTGCGGATTTAAATCTGCCAGCCAAACTTCATACTGCTGTAGCTTCATCGTCTAAGTTTTCAAATTCAGCTAATATTTTCATTGATTCAGCCTGAACCATTTTGCTTTCTATTTTTAAATGCTCACCTAAAAGTTTTCTTTTCTGTACTTTATTTAATAAAGAAACTGCCTGATTGATATATTCATCTCTTTTAAGCTGGAGCTGAATCAACAATTTTTCTGTTTCGCTCAGAATAGTTTCATCCATTTCAATAGTCAGATTTGTCATAATCAAAATTTATAAGGTTACTCCACTATCCGAATC
>CAXTDG010000578.1:0-3490 GCA_964242675.1 uncultured Chitinophagaceae bacterium | reverse complement strand
GGTCAGAATATGCAATTGGCTGGGGTGATTGCGCCGGGTTTAGAAACGCTGGTGAAAGTGGAAGGAACGATTGATAACCCGATTACGAACATTTCATTCAAAGGCATTTCATTCCAGCACGCTGGCTGGTTACGACCTTCGGAAAAAGGCCATGTTCCTTTGCAGGCAGGCATGTACATGCTGGATGCCTATAAACTTAAAATTCCCGGAACATTGGATAAAAAAGGACTGGAAAACCAGGCTTGGGTGGGTCGGCCAGCAGGAGCAGTAGAAATAAATTATGCAAATAATACTTCGTTCGAAGGTTGTCGTTTTGAACACCTGGCTTCCACTGGATTAGATTATCAAAAAGGAACGCATCAGGATAGCATTAATGGGAATGTATTCACCGATATTGGTGGGAATGGAATACTGGTCGGTACTTTTTCGGATGAAGCGGCAGAGGCGCATTTGCCATACGACCCAAAAGATGAAAGAGAAGTTTGCAGCAACGAAACTATCCGCAATAATTTAATTGATAATGTAACCAATGAAGATTGGGGTTGTGTGGGAATAGGTGCGGGCTTCGTCAAAAATATCCGCATTGAGCACAATGAAATCCGGGATGTTTCTTACACCGGCATCAACTTGGGCTGGGGCTGGACAAAGACCGTAAATGCGATGCGGAATAATGTCATTGCTTCGAATTATATCCATCGCTATGCAAAGCACATGTACGACGTGGCGGGCATTTATACATTATCCGCACAGCCCGGTAGCAGTATCATCAATAATGTAATTGACAGTATATACAAAGCCCCCTACGCCCACCTGCCGAATCATTGGTTTTATTTGTATACCGACGAAGGTTCATCCTACTTCAATATCAAAAACAACTGGTGCCCTTCGCAGAAGTTTTTAGCCAATGCCAACGGCCCCGGAAATATGTGGGAGAACAATGGCCCGATGGTGGCAGATAGTTTTAAAAGTGTGGCCGGGCTTGAACCTAAATACTTATCGATTTTAGGCGGGCAAGCTCCTCAAAATTATGTTGTAAAAACACCAGCGCCATTTAACCAAAAATCAATATTGGAAATCGTTTTACCTTCTGCAAATGGTTTTGATAAAGCAGGCTTACAGCAGTTTATTGCCGCACAAAAAATTACAGAAGCCGGTACCTATCAATGGCAAAATCATGTGATTGTTTTTGGTAAGATGAATGCAGAAAAAGTAAAAGCCCAAGCTCAATCGCTTTTTCCATCCGCACAGGTAAAGCTGTACGATACAGCGTTCTACGAATTCAATAAACGCTGGTGTAATGATACCACTACCGCAAAGCAGTGGGACAATATTGTCTTAACAGCAAATCTGGTGAGCGATACTGTTTTACAGAATCAATACCTGCAATACCATGCAACGCAATTCCAACAATGGCCGGAAGTGGGCAATGGTTTTTGCAATGCAAATTTTCAGCAATTGCTGGTATTCAGAAATGGTCGGCAATTGATGCTGGTCATCTCCATTCCAAAAGGAGAAAACCTCGATAAACTGAATCCCGAAACAACAAAGAACAACCCTAGGGTGGACGACTGGAACAATATCATGAAGAAATACCAGGAGGGCATTGCCGGAACAAAACCAGGAGAGAGTTGGGTGTTTATGGAGGAAGTTGGAAAGACGGAAAGTCCGGAAGTCCGAAAGAAGTAAGGACTACGGACGATAGACAACAGACCAGAGTAAAAAAATGAGTTTGAATTGAAAATAACACGCACCATTCACGATTCACGTTTGACGATCCACTTTTATATTATTCACCATTGACCATTCACCATGTTAACCCTCGGAATATTAGGACTCGGCGAAGGACGCAGCACCATGTCGGCCGGAATACAAAGCAGCAAATGGAACCTGAAAACCATTTGTGATGCCAATGAGCAATTATGTAAAGATCGGGTGAAGGAATTTGATTTTACCGGGAATTACACCACGAAATACCAGGACCTACTGGATGATGCGGAGATTGATTGCATCGCTATTTATACACCGGATCATTTGCATGCGCAGCACATCAGGCTGGCTTTGCAACACAACAAGTATGTAGTGTGCACCAAACCGTTTATCGATAACCTGGCGGATGCCAAAGAATTGCTGGATTTACAGGCCAGCACCGGCAAGAAGGTATTTGTAGGACAAAGCTCCCGTTTCTTTGAACCCTACAAACGGCAGCGGGCTGATTTTGCCGCCGGTGAAATTGGTGAACTGATTACGGTTGAATCGCATTACAATGCCGACCATCGCTGGTTCCTGAAAAAGAAATGGGCGCTGGAAAATTCTTTTAAATGGTTGTATGGCGGATTGAGCCACCCGGTTGATTTTATCCGCTGGTACTTGCCCAATATTGAAGAAGTAATGGGCTATGGTATGATCAGCAGCAATGGTGTAACTGCCGGATTGAAAAATGCTGATACGATGCATTTTATTTTTAAAGCAACTGATGGCCGCATTGCCCGGGTGAGTGGTGCGTACACCGGCCCGGTACAACCAACGAACCGTGAAAGCGGCATGAGCTGCATCCTGCGGGGAACGGAAGGCGCCAGCCAGGCTGATTATCATGAGTTACGCTATGCGGTTACTAATAAGACCGGCGAAGAAAAAGTAATTACCTGGGGCGATGAAAAATTAAAATATTTCTTCCGCTTCGAAGGGCAGAGCCACCACGCCGGCGAATACCAGAACTACCTGGAATATTTTGCCGATAGCATTAATGAAAACTTTACGGCTTACCCGGATATGAGAGAAGGTATTGGAACATTTGCTTTGCTACAAGCGATGGACCGTTCGCTTACAGAAGGCAAGCCGGTGAAAATTGCGGATTTACTAGGTGAATATGGACTGACACTTTAATGAATACTGAATAGTAAATGGTCAATAGTGAGTAGCGAGTTATTATAAAGCAACCTCCCAAATCTTGTTAATCCATTCATCCTGCAAATCCTGTTAATAAAACTAAACAACGAACGCCTGCCTCAAAATGAATAGTATACTCGATCGCTTACAGGGCCTGGATTACGGTATCATCATCGCTTATTTAGTGATATTGATTGCGCTGGGTTTACAGGCTAGTTTTGGTAAAAAACAGAAGAGCGGCGAATCGCTTTTTCTGGCCAATAAATCGTTGAGCTGGTACTCCATCGGTTTCAATATGTGGGGCACCAATGTAGGGCCGTCCATGCTGCTGGCTTTTGCCAGTATTGGTTATAGCACTGGTATTGTGGCGGTTAATTTCGAGTGGTATGCGTTTGTGTTTTTGTTCCTGCTGGCCATTGTGTTTGCCCCTCGTTACCTGGCGGCCAATGTTACCACTATGCCGGAGTTTATGGGCAATCGTTATGGCGATTCTACCCGGAATATTTTGGCTTGGTATGCGTTGATAAAAATTCTGATTTCTTGGTTGTCGCTGGGCTTGTTTGCCGGTGGCGTTTTAGTAAGGCAAATCCTCGGTATACCCATG
>CAXTDG010000577.1:0-3496 GCA_964242675.1 uncultured Chitinophagaceae bacterium | reverse complement strand
TGGCGAAAATCCTTACGCCAATAAAGTGTACAGTGCTGGTACCAACAGCACTATTGGTAGCGAAATACAAAAGCTAAACCTGCCTGCAGTTAGCAAGATGGAGCAGGGCGTAGCTGCCTTTGCCCCGGATGGTGCTAAGATGTTTGTAACCCGTGGGGAAATGAAGGACAAGAAGAAGATGTCTGCCCTATATAGCACCACCAAGAACAGCGATGGAAGTTGGGCAACGCCTGTAAAGCTTCCTGTTACTATTAATGCAGATGGAGCCAGTACGCAGCAGCCTTTTGTAACGGCTGACGGTAAATACCTGTTATTTGCCAGCGACCGTACTGGTGGCTCCGGTAAATTTGATGTTTGGTATGTGCAACTGAGCAGCAGTTTTGAACCCAGCGCTGAAGTAATGAATATGGGCACCACCATCAATACCGATGGCGATGACGAAGCTCCTTTTTACCATCAACCTTCTCAAACCCTGGTAGTAGCCAGCAATGGCCGCACTGGCATGGGCGGGTACGATTTGTTTTATGCAAAAGGTAGCCTTGGTGGTAGCTGGGAAACGCCCATAAATATGGGCCAACCGGTGAACTCCGTGAAAGATGATATTTACTATACTACCAACAACAAGACTTCTATCTGGAACAATGCTTTGCTAAGCAGTGACCGGGATTCTCCTTGCTGCCTGGAAATGTATTCGTTTGACAGAAAGAGCGTTCCTAAAGTAATAACTGGTAGCGTGGTAGATTGCAACGGTAACAAGGCTTTACCTGGTGCAAGCGTAAGCATTACCGATGCTAGTGGCAAAACGGTTGCTACTAAAACTACTGATGCTGCTGGGCAGTATACGTTGACTTTGGCTGAATATCAGGCTCTGAAAGTGGATGCCAGCAACAGCGGCTACAAAAGCAGCTCGGCCAATATTTCTACGCCAACAGAAGATGTAGATTCAACCCAGGCACAAGTGATTTGCCTGACGCTGATTGCTACACCCAATCGTCCTGATTTGCCGGAAGGAGATAGCTGGGTATTTGACAATGCCTTGTTCAACTTCGACAAGTCGAATTTGACTGATTCTTCTAAAGCTATTCTTGACCAGGTGGCTTCCCGCCTGGAGCAGAATCCTAAGATGACGATCCGCATTGAATCGCATACCGACAATTTTGGTTCGGATGCTTACAACCAGGCTTTGAGTGAAAAAAGAGCACAAGCCTGCGCCGATTACCTGGTAGAAAAAGGAATTGATTCTGGTCGCCTGACTACAAAGGGCATGGGCGAAAGCCAACCTATTGCTCCCAACACCACCGATGGGAAAGACAACCCCGAAGGCCGGGCCAAAAATCGTAGAACAGAATTTAAAATTATAACGAAGTAAGCCTCTTTTACAAATACTAAAAGCTGCCTTTAAACAAGGCGGCTTTTTTGTTTGCTGTATTTTTGAAGCAGCTTTGGTTTGTACGCCTACGAACCGGATTGCTTGTTTTTTGTTTTTTACATTATCATTTTACCTGAACTTAAAAAATAGCTATGCCATCATTCGACATTGTATCAAAAGTTGATTTGCAAACACTGGATAATGCAGTGAACATTACCAAGAAGGAAATAACCAATCGCTTCGATTTTAAGGGAAGCCATGTGGAAATTGATTTGGATAAAAAGGAATTCTCGCTAAAAGTGGAAGCAGATAGCGATATGAAAATGCAGCAGATTCTGGATGTACTCATTAGCCGCAGCAATAAGCAGGGCCTGGCACCAGAGGTGTACGACATAAGTAAAGAAGGCTACCAAAGTGGTAAAATATGGAAGCAGGAAGTGCCGGTACGCAATGGCCTAAAGCAGGATGATGCCAAGAAAATAGTGAAGATGATTAAAGACAAAGGCCTAAAAGTCCAGGCCGCTATAATGGACGATATTATTCGAGTAACGGGTAAAAAACTGGATGATTTACAGGAAGTAATAGCAGCCTGTCGCACTGGTAATTTTGGGGTTCCGCTACAGTATATTAATATGAAGAGTTAACTAGGTTATAACGGTTTTTTGTTAAGCGTAAAAAAGCTTTAATTTGGTAAACAAATCTTACCTATGAAGCTAATTTTTACGCTTTTTCTTTTTTGTGGAATGGTCTACTCTAAAGGGCAGATATATACTAGCAGTTGTGTGCCAACGCCACAGATGATGCAACTATATAAGAACGATGCTTACAAATATGCAGTACTACGGCTGGTAAAAACTAACTCTAATTATAAAGACAGTATTGAGATACCACCAATTTATAGAGATTCAATTGCAAAGGTTTTTTATGCCATCCACAATATGGCTCCCAGTTTGGTGAAAGACACAATCATGAATCTATTTGGTTTTACAAATTTCACAAGCTATCAATATGAAGCAGATTCTTTGCATTACCAAGTAGCTTCTCCGGCAACCTATAACAACTCACAAAACGTTAGTAACCTCTCAGGGAAAAGTGTTCAGATGTATGTGAGTAATACCATTCCTTGGGCTAGTCAATGGGCAGCAGGCAATTACAATAATACCTCAGAGCCACGGGTAAATCAATTGGTGAATCAATACCAGTTGTCTGTTGCTACGGGAGTAAGTTTGCCTAATACTTACTATTTTAAAGTAACAGCTTCTTCTGCCATCAACGTATTGGGTTTAGCAAAACAGTTTAATGATATATTGACATCAACCACTACTTGTACACCATATATCTATATTGGAGATGGTAATGCAATAGAATTAACCTACGAGCCAGATGGTATTAAAGTAACTTATTCTAATCGGTGCGGTGATTGCCCTGCAGGATGTACTTATGGTCGTCAGTGGATGTTTAAAGTTTTCTATACCTCTTGCAGTGTACAGTATTTGGGTTCTATTAGCAACGAACCCGGTTTTCCACCAAATGCCCCAAGTACTTGCACCCGTGGACCCGTTTTACCTCTCACTTTCGGTACGTTGACCGGTTATTTGCAAAGCGGCAAACCAGCACTTACCTGGAAGGTGCTAACGCAGGTAAATGTAAAAGAGTACATTGTTGAACGGTCAGACGATGGTTCGCAATTTTATGCAGTAGATAAAATGCCAGCCACTACTACTACCGCTGCCGAATACACCTGGAAAGATGTGCAAGTGTTAAGCGGTACTGCCTGGTTCCGCATCAAAGCGGTGGATATAGATGGTAAGCAGAA
Source organism: uncultured Chitinophagaceae bacterium (assembly GCA_964242675.1). Lineage (GTDB taxonomy): Bacteria > Bacteroidota > Bacteroidia > Chitinophagales > Chitinophagaceae > JAZKFT01. Next base: position 311 of record CAXTDG010000577.1, on the reverse strand, counting down.
ATATTCATCTATCGTAAAGCTTTCTAATACTAAAAGTGGAGGAATAAATATCTATCCTAATCCGGTGCAAAATCATCAGTTTACTATCCAGTTTGCTACACCAATCTCTGGCCAGGTACAAACCCGTTTGTACGACATTAGTGGAAAGCAGGTTTGGAGTAATGCCTTCAACCTGACTCCACAAACGGCGAGTCGTACGTTTGAACTGCCAGCTAGTTTGCCTGCTGGTACTTACTCAATTGTATTGCAAAGCGAAGCGGTTAGTTATAGGCAAACACTAATGATTGGCAGTAAGTAAGAAAATACACTAG
>CAXTDG010000576.1:0-3497 GCA_964242675.1 uncultured Chitinophagaceae bacterium | reverse complement strand
TTAGCCGAAATCCACTCGAGCCAGTTGGGCTAAAGCCCATGAATGAGGGTGTAACTATTGTCCACGCCTTAAAAGGCATGGCAATTAAAAAAGACAATTTCTGTTATTCCTTCACTTAATGACATTGCTTTTCAGGGTTGCGTAATTTTCCGAATACCGTTGATGAGAACGTGAAACGAAATGGTTTTGTAAACGTGTGGGTACCGGCTCATCTTTCCACATTCAACAACATGGCCGGGCATCGTGCCGTTTAGAAATTACTTTCGTCATAAGTAAATAACCTACCACATGCAGCCTGGCTGGTTCTTTTTATTCCTCATCCGTATTGGGCTCGGGTGTATCATTTTTTTATTTCCTTACCGGGGGTTCGGGCAATCGGGCAATGCTGTTATTACCGGTAAAGTTGCAGATGCTACTCGAGTACCTGTTCCTTTTGCCAGCGTAGTGTTGCTACGTTTTCAAGACAGTGTTTCTGTAAAAAGCACCACTTGCAATAACGAAGGTACCTATCAGTTGGTAGCTATTCCGCCAGGTAAATATTGGTTGAATATATCTGCTATTGGCTACCGCACACCAGCGCCAATAACGATAGAAGTAGAAGGTGGCCAAACGTATCAGCATCATTTTTCAATTAGCAAAGAAGAGAAAGCTTTGGAAGAAGTAAAGGTTGTTTCCAGGAAGCCGCCCATTCAGATAAAAGCAGATAGAACAATTTTGAATGTGGCTGCCAGTATTAATGCAAGTGGTTATAATGCTTTTGAATTGCTGGCCAAAGCACCCGGTGTACGCATTATGAACAATGAAGATATACTGGTGAATGGCAAAAGCGGATTGGCCGTTTATCTCGATGGGAAGCTGCTACAGATACAAGGCCAGGAAATCATTGACTTTTTGCAAAGCCTACCTGCTGCTAATATTGAGCAAATCGAAATCATCACCCATCCATCTGCCCGGTACGATGCAGCCGGTAGCGCCGGGGTAATAAATATTCGCACCAAGAAAAGTCTGGCTGTAGGCTTTAATGGCACTGCCACGCTTCTGGGTATTGTCACGCCATTCAAACCCAAAATAGAAGGGAGCACAACGCTAAACTATCGTCAGAAAAAATACAATGCGTATGGTACATACAGCTATACCGGCGGTAATTACAGAAACCTGCTGGAAGACAGCCGGGCACAGGATTTAACCGGTATTGGCAATATCAATTTCAGTCAGCATTACCGGGGCGTTTTCTCCCGAAAAATAAATAATTACCGAACAGGTATTGATTACTTTCTTTCTAAGAACAGTACACTGGGGTTTGTAGTAAATGCTAGTAATACCAACTGGCTGTATGATCGTAATAGCCTTACAGATATTTTTAGAACAACTACCAGAATTGATTCTCAGTTAGTATCTAAAACAGTTCAGCCCAAAACATACAAAACGCAGAATTACAACCTTACTTACCTGTATCATGATTCTACAGGCCGGGATCTAACTATTGATGCGACGTACGGATGGTATAATACTTTCGCCAATACCGATCAAACGAATAATTATGTAAACGGTGCGGTGCTGTTGAGAAGCAATGCTAACACCAATACCAATGATGCGGCTATCACTATTGCCGCCATCAAAGCCGATTACGCACAAAAACTATGGAAAGGAAATATTAGCACAGGTATAAAGGCAAGCAAAGTAAAATCTGATAACGATCTGCTTTTTTTCAATGTAGTTAATAACACCCTTAAGCCTGACACTGGCCGCACTAATCATTTTGTTTATAAGGAAGAAATTGTAGCAGGATATTTTGATTATAGTTTCACCTTATCGAAGTTCGATTTTCAAATGGGGTTGCGGCTGGAGCATACCCGATCAACTGGCAATCTTACTACCATTACAAGGTATAGCGGCCAGGCTGTTGATACGGCTTATCTCAACCTCTTTCCTAACTTGGTAATGAATTATAAAGTGAATGAAAAGCATAACCTTGGCCTGGCACTAAGCCGCCGTATCAACCGGCCTGCTTATCAAATACTCAATCCATTTGAGTTTGTGCTGGATGAGCTTTCGTACACCAAGGGCAACCCTTTCCTGAAGCCCAAAACCTCTTACGATATCAAGTTATCTCATTCCTATAAAGGAATTATTACAACAGCGCTTAACTATACGCATACCCAAAATTATTTTCTAAACTATAGAGATACACTAGCTGGCGGAAAAACTTTTTCTACCACTATTAATGCTGGTACGCAGCAATATTTTACGGTTAATTCTTCTCTGCAAATCAGCCCCACAAAGTGGTGGGATGTGTTTGTATATGCCGAAGCATTTTACCAATCGGTGAACGGAAAAGTAAATCAGTTGGTCTTGAAACAAGGGCAGCTTTCGGCGGAGGCTTCGGGCAGCAATACCTTCCGTATAGGTAAGCTTTGGAGTGCCGAAGTATCGGGCTATTGGAACTCAAGATATTTTGATGCTCCGGCCAATGTACATGCCCAATGGTCGGTAGATGCAGGCCTGCAAAGAAAAATTTTGAAAGAGGCCGGTACAGTTCGATTCAATGCAACAGACCTTTTTGGCTCGCTGAAATTTAGTCTTAATCGCAACTATGGTGGCTTGTACTACCGTATGGCAAACAGGTGGGAAAGTCGCCAGTACCGTTTATCATTTACCTACAAGTTTGGCAACAACAACATAAAGGCTTCCAAAAGCAGGAAAAGCGGTGTAGCGGAAGAACAGGGAAGATTAGGGTAGGGGTGTAAGGGATTAGTAAAATGGCATTATGCTAATTCCTTTTATTCTTTGCTTTGGCTCTATCTGTAGAGAAAATTATTGCTTCTTTTTTCTAAACTCAAAGGGGTAGTCCTTCGCTGTTATTTATGCGACTGCGAAGGATTATTACGCTGTAGCAAAACCGCTATGTAAATATGCTATCAATTGCTACAGATAGATTACGCCGCTGGCGTAAGAATACTACTTGTATCCCCCACCAACTGCAACTGTATTTTAATAGGCAACTTTGGTATAGTTCAGTAATTACGGTACCTGAGGAAACGTTCGGATAGCAAGCATGTCAGTTCGAGGGATTGCTTATTTTATCGTTCCGAATAGGAGAGTAGTCTGCTTGTTTTTTCCCATTTACAATGATCTGTTCAAAGTAGCATTTTATACCAGTGGCCGAGTAAAGGTTATCGGTATTTTGAATATGGAAATGCAGGTGCGGTTCAGAAGAGTTACCCGAGTTGCCACAAAGGCCAAGCAACTGTCCTTTTCTTACTGCTTCACCTTTCTTCACTGCAATGGAGGCCTGCTTGAAATGGGCAAAAACTAAATATTCATCATGCGCTGTTTTTATCATTACGGTATTACCGGTAGCATTTGCAGGATTCATTGTGCCGGGAATATTATCTTCAATACCATCTATCACTAGTACTACTTCGCCATCACAAGGTGCCATCAATTCTTTTCCAAAAGCATAATAGTCAGGGTTGGCGTGTCCGGTCTGTTTGTAA
>CAXTDG010000575.1:876-3501 GCA_964242675.1 uncultured Chitinophagaceae bacterium | reverse complement strand
CGGATCCACAACAGGCGGGTTTACTACAGGCATTGCGGGCTTTTCTTTTTTACAGGAAAGCTGCACCAAAAAGAAACATACGATGACGATTATATAAAAACGTTGTTGCATTAAGTTTTCCAAATATATCTAACCTATAAAATATACTATTATTACGCTACACTAAGTTATTTTGTTGCCAAAACGCGTCACTAAGTTATAGCTCGTTCCAAGGCGGCATTTTGCAAACTAACTGTTAGTAACCACCAGCCCCGCCAGTGTAACCAACAATAAAATAAATAATTTGGGGACAGGAAGGGTAAATGTCCGCTAGCCTACTACGTTACCCGGAAGCCTGGTACCCATTTTTACAACTGATAAAGCGTAATGGGGGGAAGGCCTTAAATCTGAACGGGCTTAAATAAAAAAGCGCTTAGATTTCTCTAAACGCTTTTGATTTCCTGCTGATGGCCAGCATTGTCCATTAGGATATGTACAGACCGGCGCTTTCTGCCGGGAAATAGTTCGGGGATTTGACGCTAACGCCGGGTGCCCATCTGTTAACAATGCTAATACCCGGGATTTTGGGTTAGTTTGTCGTTTATTTGAATTTCTAAAAATGGGATGGCATATATCAGCCTGTCGTTTGTGATTTGAAAGGTACCTGGGAGGAGAAAACCATATAAAGCTTTTAACCGTACCCCTTTGGCGGTTATCGCCTCAATTGCCAGTCCGTTTCGTATCAGGTCTGTCCATCGGTGGTTTTCAAAGGCCAGCTCATGACGCATTTCGTTTGCTACGTTTATTTTAGTGGCTTGTGCTAAATCAGCCAAACCTGCTCTTTTCCTTACTTGGTTTAAATAGGGTAATGCTTCGCCGGCTTTACCTTCTGCAACCAGGCATTCGGATAATAGCAATAGAGCACCGGAGTAACGGAACACAGGCCAGTTATCATCTGTGTTGTACTCCACCTGGTAAGGTGGATGGAGGTATTTTTTAACAAAGTAGTAAAACCCTATGCCAGCCGCAGGTTGGTAGCCTACAGGGCTTTTTACGGCGGTGGTTGTAATTACTTCGTTATTGATGGTTCCTTCGGCCACTCCTACTGATGCAGGAAGCCTGAGATCCCCTGGCTCATACGAATCTACCATTTCCTGTGTAGGGACATTCCAGCCGCCGCTTGCCAAACCGCCCCTGGCGTTGGTACCCCTTAAGCCCAAGATCGCTTCAGAGTTTGTTGTTTTTGGTATGAAGCGCCAGATAAAGTCGCTTTGCTGGCCATCGTTACCACTTTTATACTGTACTTCGAAGATCGATTCCTGGTTGTTTTTATTTGTTGGATCAAATACACGCGCGTAATCATTCAATAACATATAATTCATCTTCGTTATATCTAACAAAGCAGCTTCTGCCTTAGCATATTCTTTTGCAGGCTTAGACATATAGCAATAAGCGATCAGCATTTTAGCGGCACCCTGTGTAGCCCTGCCCGTTTGAGGAAAAGTTTTAGCTATTGGCAAAATGGGGATTGCTTTATCCAGGTCATTAATGATCTGCGTGTAAACTTCATCAACGGAATTTCGCGGCAGGAAAGCGCCATTTACATCTGCAACTTCTTGCAATTGTAAGGGCACGCCGCCAAAATGCTGTACCAGGTCATAATAGTAAAATGCCCTTAAAAATAAGGCTTCCCCTGCAATTTGATCCTTATCTGCCTGTGTGAGGGCGGAATTTTCTAATTTGTCCAGAATAGTATTGACCTTAGCAATGCCGGAGTAATCATTACCATAACGGTTACCGGCCGAATTGTTATTCTGGCTCGACAAATTGTTATCAATAAATTCTGCCATCGCCTCTACACTGCTGGACGTCCCTCTGTCAGCAGAATAAAAGGTAAAGAAGGTATTATCAGAACGCATTTCGTCCTGATAAATACCCATGAATGCAACACCGCGTAAATTGGTGTATGCACCGGTTAGGGCCTGGTTAAACTGATCAGCATTTTTAAAAAAAGACGCTGAACTTAATGATGTTTGAGGTACCAGGTTCAGTACCTCTTTCTTACACGAAACAAGGCCGGTAATAATTAAAAGGATATATGTAAACTTTTTCATTTGACTTAATAGTTAAGGTTAGAAACTTGCATTTAAGCCCACAGAGAGCACTCTTGGAACCGGGTAACCGGTAAAGTCGCGGCCCTGGTTTAATCCATTTAAACCTGCCAGGCCAGCCTCCGGGTTCAGCCCCGGATATTTGGTGAATATGAAGGCGTTTTGAGCACTCAGGTAAGCCCTGAAATTCTTGATGTACCTGATGCTTTTAACAGGGATGGTATAACCAAACGTAATGTTTTTTACGGCGATGTAATCCGCTTTAAACACCTGCCTGCTGGTAAAATTCCGGAAATCCTCTGTTGTACCGGTCCTGGTTCTCGGATAAATTCCGTCACCGGGGTTTTGTTCCGATCTCCAACGGCCGGCTATGCCTTTACGCACGTTGAAAACACCGTCCAGGTTTTCTGTAGATTGAAAAGAATCGTCAGCAATATCGTTACCAACTGAACCTGCCATTACAATGCTCAGATCAAAATTCTGGTAGGAAAAACTGTTTGTGATCCCATAAATAAAAGTAGGGTTCGGATTGCCG
>CAXTDG010000575.1:0-866 GCA_964242675.1 uncultured Chitinophagaceae bacterium | reverse complement strand
ATCTATTTTTCCCTCAGGTTTTCCGTCCGGGCCACCAATGTCTTTGAACCTGGCGGTTCCAACCATTGCGGTAGCATCATGCGGTTGGGAGTCAAATTCCTGCTGCGTCATATAAACACCCTCATTAATATACCCATAAAACATTCCGATAGGTTGGCCAACTGCTGTACGGTTGTCGTCCCAATACTCGGTATAGCCACCTATTGGTGCATTATTGGTACCTAGCTGTTTAACTAAATTCCTATCAAAGGAGATATTGAAATTTGTGTTCCATTTAAATTTGCCAACAAAATTTTTGGTGTTGATAGTAAACTCATGCCCCCAAAAATCAAAACGCCCTATGTTTGATGTAATAGTAGAAAACCCTGATTGCACAGGGATATCAATGCCGTATAACAAACCATCGGTTTTTTTCCAGTAATAATCATAAGTAAAGCCGATGCGGTGATTAAACAGCTCTAAATCCAGCCCGAAATCATAGCTGCTGGTTGTCTCCCAGGTTAGGTTATTGTTACCGATGCCGTCTAATGATTTCCCCGGCGTTACATTATTGCCGAAAACATAATTAGAGGTATTAACCGATGCCAGGTAAGTGTAGTTACCAATGTTATAATTCCCTACCTTCCCATAACTGCCCCGTAGTTTTAGGAAACTTATGGCGGTTATATTTTTGAGGAATGCTTCTTCGGAAGCCACCCATCCCACCGATACCGATGGGAAATTGCCGTATTTGTTGTTAGTGCCGAACTTTGATGAACCATCCCGGCGGAAAGCAAGCGACAAGATATATTTGCTATCGTAATTATAGTTTAACCTTCCTAAGTAAGATAACAGGGATGATTCCCCCGCCCCAACGTTCCCGATAC
>CAXTDG010000574.1:0-3503 GCA_964242675.1 uncultured Chitinophagaceae bacterium | reverse complement strand
TATCAGTAGCATCCGGCTTGGCCGCTTTTGGTTTTGCGGTAGCAGCTTTGGCTGCTGGCTTCGCTTTTTTCTTAGCTTGTGCTACTAGTAATACCGGGGAAGACAGTATAAAAACAACGGAAAGTATTCTTATCAATTTCATCTGCATGGTTGAAAAACGTAAAAAAAGACGCTCCATTGTAACCAGAGCATCAAACACAAAGGTTCATAGTTTTTACCAAAAACCGGAAGGGCAATTTAGAATTAAAGGGAAAGGCATTGTTCAACCCCATTATCTTTAAGCCGTTTTCAAAAAACAAACGTTGCCTACCATATGGATTTAGCCAACCTTCACAAGTATCGTGACCTTGCCGTACAAGGCAAATGGAGCGAAATAGAAGCCGTGTTCAACCGGTCGGTACAACTAAAGCAGCAGCATATGCGGGTCGATCTTTCTGACCCCCTTCAGCCTGTAGCCCGTATACCCGAGCTAATGGATATTCATACCGGCGGTATTGGTACTTCGGCAGCCAACGGTGGCACCATTAGTATGCTGGCCGATCTGGCCATTGGGTTATTGGGCTTGTCTTACTACAAAGATGGTCTTACAGCCACCGCCCAGTTGACTATTCATTACCTGAAACCTTTGCACGGCCACTCAGCCAGCGCCATTGCTACGTTACAACAGGTAGTAGGCAATCGCATTTTTGGTATGGTAAATATTATGAACGATAAGGAAGAAATTTGCGCCGTAGCCTATGGAGCACTGGCAAAAGGAATTAGTATGTAATTTTTGTGAATGGTGAATATCTATGTAACTCTTAGTCTTTTTTGCAACAGGTATTTTGTGCAGCATTTTTGAATGAATATTCACCATTCACTACTGACTATTCACTAAGATGTCTGAAACCATTTCTTTTTGCATAACTGCTATCCGAGCCGAAACGGCAACTGTAAAAACGTTTGTGTTGAAGCCGGAAAGCGGAGAAACAATCTCTTACAAAGCAGGCCAGTTTCTTACTTTTTTGTTTTGGATAAACGGTGAAGAAATCCGCCGCTCCTATTCGCTTTCATCAGCACCGGCCCTACACGAACCATTCAGTATTACAACGAAACGCCATGCCAACGGGGCTATTACCCGCCTGATGCATGATACGCTGCAAGTGGGCGATGTATTACAAGCATTATCACCTGCCGGAATGTTCACTATTGAGCCTGAACCGCTTGAGGAAAAAGACATTTTTCTGATAGCTGCCGGTACTGGCATTGTACCCATCTTCAGTTTATTAAAGGAGTTGCTGACAGTTGAAAAAAATAGCAACCTTACCCTTATCTACAGTAATCATCAAAAAAGCGACGCCGTCTTTTACAACGAACTAATTGCCTGGCAGCAGCGGTTTCCGCAGCGGCTGCACATTGAATTTTTATTTAGCGATCACCAGCAAATTTTAAAGGCTCGCCTCAGTAGTACTTCCCTAAAAATGCTGCTCGACAAGCACCAGCATTTCCCCCGAAACCAAGCTTTATTGTATACCTGTGGGCCGTACTATTTTATGCAGATGGTGCAAATTGTGGCGCTTACGCATGGTTTCAATCCGGCCCATATTCGGCGGGAAATTTTTACGCTGCCGGATATCAATGCACCACAGCCAGCGTTTGTAACTACTATCGACGAAACCGTTACGCTTATTAAAGGTGGAATCACTCACAAGCTATATGTTCCTTACCAGCAAAGCATTCTTACGGCGGCGCTGAAAAACGGTATTGAACTGCCATATAGTTGCAGGGCCGGACGGTGCAGTAGTTGCCGGGCAAAAGTGCTGCAAGGCAAAGTAGTAATGCACTACAACGAGGTATTGACCGATGCTGACGAAGAAGCTGGCTATACACTTACCTGCACCGGCCACCCGGTAACCAGTGATGTTGTGATTGAAGTTTGATAACAGGCAAACGCAGGAAGCAATTGGCAATAAATACAAAAAGCAACAAGCGAATGGGTAGATACTGAGAAAAAAAAAGCCGTTCTGCTTTTCAGCAAAACGGCTCTTATTATTCAATCTCTCTGATTATTTCATACCATCCTTTATCATCTTCGCATGCTCCAGGTGGGCTTGTAAAGTGGGAAGCGTTTTGGTGGCAAAAGCTTTCACATCCGGGTCTTTTGCATTTTTAGAAGCGTCTTCAAATTTGTCTACCACTTTCTGGTGGTCGTCTACCATCATATCAACATACGCTTTATCGAAGTCCTTACCTGTTTTAGCACTTACATCAGCAATTGCTTTCTGATGATCTTCGCTGATAGCCGCTGGAAGCGTTATGTTTTTAGTACCAGCCAGCGACTTCAAATCATTTCCAGCAGCGGTATGATCTTTAATCATAGCTGCCGCAAATTCTTTCACTTTTGGATCGGTTGTTTTCGATTGGGCTGCTTTAGCCGCTTCTACTTCTGTCATACCGGCATCAGCAGCAAACTCCATAAATTCAGAATCATCTTCTTTTACAGCTGTTGATTGAGCATCTGCTTTTTCTTTATTGGCACTATCTGCTTTTTCTACGCTGTCTTTTGTATCAGCGTTATTACAGGAGTACATGGCGCCGGTTGTAAGTAATACAGCCAGTGCAAGAGTCATTTTTTTCATACAAGCAATTTAATGAGCGTTAATAGATAGAGGCGTTTTGCAAAACATATGCCGGAGCCCCCACCCAACCTCCCCCAACGGAGGAGTAAAACCGTAATATTTTAATCTTCGCTTTTCTATTATTGCAAGTCTTCGTTTTAATCTTCACATATTCCTTCCCCATTGGGGGAAGATAGATGGAGGCTTTACCCATAAATACTTTCCACCGCACCCTTGTATTTTTCCATAATCACTTTTCGTTTCAGGCTCATTTTAGGGGTCATTTCACCAGTATCAATGCTCCATTCGGCCGGCAGCAGTTCAAAGCGTTTTATCTGCTCTACATGGTTGAAGTAGGTATTGAAACTATCTACCAGATCCCGGTAAAATTGGTGTACCTGCGGTAGATGAACGGCTTCTTCATTCGTAGTGAATTTGATTCCGTTTTTCCGCATCCACTCTTTCAGGTTGGGGAAGGATGGCACAATTAAAGCCCCAACAAATTTGCGTTCGGCACCTATCACTATTGCCTGCTCTATGTAAGGCGATTCTTTCAATTTATTTTCTATAGGCTGCGGTGCTACGTATTTGCCACCACTGGTTTTGAAGAGTTCCTTTTTACGGTCAGTTATTTTCAGGTATTTGTTATCTACCCATATCCCAATATCGCCGGTGTATAGCCAGCCATCTTTTACTACTTCGTCCGTCAGGTCGGGGCGTTTATAGTAGCCCAGCATTACACTTGGCCCTTTCACCAGTATTTCGCCATCCTCGGCTAGTTTTACTTCCTGCCCATCTATGGGCGGCCCCACCGTTCCGAATTTAGTACCGCCTTTTGCTTTGCGGTTTACCGAAATCACCGGGCTATTTTCCGTAGGGCCGTAGCCTTCATACACTGGTACACCC
>CAXTDG010000573.1:0-3504 GCA_964242675.1 uncultured Chitinophagaceae bacterium | reverse complement strand
CCGTTATACACTACTACTAATATGGGAGACAAGGGTGTAAAGATGCCCGTAATACTAGTGGCATACGTACTCAAAGCGGTATTGTCACCCATTTCGGCAATGCCGGTAAGGTCATTGGCGGTTGGCTGCCCTTTGGTGTACAGCGGCGCTGCATTTAGCAAGTTGCCACCAACAATATAAGAAACCGTCCATACACCAGGGCTCAACGGCGTTTCGTTCGTCTTGCCACCTGATATGTTTTTTATAGTAAGCGTAAAATAAGAACTGCCCTCATACGCTAATACCGCATTTACCAGTTGTGATGCTGGCAGGTAGGTATTTCCCTGTGCATCGGTGCCTGTTACTTCCGTAATATTTTTGCTATCGGCTGTACCAGGATGTGTTACAGCAGCGCCGGGTACCTGGTTGAGCCTTGTTCCGTTATCCCACAATTTTATCTGCGATGAAACGTCACCTTGTATTGGGTTTCCGCTTGCATCGTACACGGCTATGCCTGGGTTTTCGGGTGCAAAAAAAAGATCGTTTGACCAGCCATACATCGTGGCAAAACTCAGTGCTTCGCCCTTGGCTGCAGAAAAACGGATGGTTACTGATTGACCAGGTAAAATAACGGCAGGTGTACCGGTACCTTTAAACGTCCCGGATTCAACAAGCGGCTTTGAGTTTAAAACATTTTCGACCGTTACAGTTGTTGTCTGGTTTGTATTGATGTCATTGTTATTCTTTTTGCAGGCAGCAAATGCCATTGGCAAAATGGCGGCAGCAAATAAGTGCCGGATGGTTGATAAATAGTTCATACGATTGTAATTAGCGGTGATAAATAGATTGATGATCTGCGATTTGCAGAAAGCAAAACTATCCGTAGCCATACCGCTGAACAATGACGGGAGTTCCCGAACACTTGTCCAACTTTCCCTAGCGTGTTATAGAATACATAAACTACCCGCATTCCTTTTGCTAAAGGAGTTGCATTTTTTCATAAAATCATAATCATCATGGCAAGATTATAGTGGGCGATTATTTACAGCAAAAGACGTTTTACCATGAAGCAGCCCTTCCAGATAAATATTTCTCAGCAAGTATTGGATGACTTAAAAAATCGCCTGGCAGCTACCCGTTGGATAAATGCCATTGAGAATGCCGATTGGGAAATGGGCGCAAATGAAGATTATATACAGGCGCTTTGCCAGTACTGGCAGGATGGATTTGACTGGAAAAAACAGGAAACTTTCCTTAATAGCTTCAATCAGTACACCTCCGAAATAGATGGCTTTAGTATTCATTTTATTTACGAAAAAGGAGAAGGCACACAAAGCATTCCTTTACTGCTGACACATGGCTGGCCCGATAGCTTTTTTCGATTTTATAAACTTATACCGCTACTTACCAAAGCAGACGAAAATGGTTTTTCATTCGACGTGGTGGTGCCGTCTATTCCCGGTTTTGGTTTTTCAAGTATTCCTCAAAAAGCAGGAATGAACCCCAGGAAAATCGCAGACCTGTTTGCCCAATTAATGACCGATGAATTGGGATACGAAAAATTTGTAGCACATGGCGGCGACTGGGGCAGTAGCATTACCGAGCAACTTGCCCTTTACCATAGCAATAGCTTACTAGCCATCCACCTTACTGATGTGCCATTTGCCCATACTATGCAGGAGATAAAAGATTGCAGCCCTGCAGAAAAGAAGTTTATGGAAGAGATAAAAATATGGCAGCAGAAGCAAGGTGCATATTCGGCTATACAAAGTACCAAACCACAAAGCCTTGCTCCGGGTTTAAACGATTCACCAGCAGGGTTAGCGGCCTGGATTGTTGAGAAATTTTACAACTGGAGCGATAAGGGCAGCGATATAGAAAATGCTTTTACCAAAGACGAATTGCTAACGAACCTTTTTATTTATTGGAGTACGCAAACGGTCTACTCGTCTATCAATATTTATTATGAAGCCATACAGGCCATCATGCAGGCGAAGTACAACCCCTTAGTGAAACTGAATCCCTTTGATAAAACCGGCGACAAATCGGAAGTACCTGCGGCATTTGCCATTTTTCCGAAAGACATTGGCAGTACACCCAAAGAATTTGCAGAGCGTTTTTTTACTGTACAGCGCTGGACAGAAATGAAAAAAGGTGGTCACTTTGCCGCCTTGGAACAACCAGCACTCTTAGCGGCAGACATCAGAGATTTTGTGCAGAACTTATAAATATTACACCTGGCTTTTAATCATCTTTTTATTGCTGCCTATGTATAATTAGCACTTTCGATGTGGGAATATTATCAATCAGTTAAGCCTATTTATACCTTCAATACTAATTGAAGGACTGACCCAACTATATTTTCCGTACATACCGCTGATGTCTTACTTTCCCGGCCTGAGTATGATAACGAAAAGGGGTTTTGCTTTCTTCATTTTCTGTTGCCTGTCGCTTTGTGCTTTTGCTCAAAAAGATTACGCCTTCCTGCTGCACAAGCGGTACGAGCAGCGTTGCCGCCTTATTGATTCCTTATTCTACCCGATTACTAAGCATTACGACACCGTTGCGCTGGCAAATGAACTACAACAGGTTAGTTTGTTTGCCACACAAGAAAAGGATGAAGAGCTGTACCTGGAAATAGAATACCAAAAGCTACGCTCCACTACCGGTAAAGTACCTGATAACCGTGTAGAGAAACGACTGCAGAACCTGATACAGCAAGCCCGGCGTAAAAATTACCCGCAGTTAGAAATACAGGCTATCTATCAACTGGCCTTTTACTACTACGTCATTTGCAACAATGTGGGGGCCAGCGTGGAGCAGTATCTTAATGCGTACTACCTGATGAAGCAGATGCCGGTAGCCCGGTTTCCGGATAAGCGGGACTATGTGTACAACGACTTGGCCAGCATTTACTATGGCCTGGAAGATTACGACAATGCCAAAGCCATTTTGCTGGAGGCTGATAAGCTGCCCTTTTACCCCGTTCCGTATGCTATAAAACTAAGAGGGCTGATAAATGTAGACAATACGCTGGGCCTCATTTACCGCATTACCGCCCGGTACGACTCTGCCGTGTTTTACTTTAAAAAGGCCCATGCCATAGCCTTGCAGGGAAAAGACTCCGTATGGGTAGGTATAGCCGGGGGCAATATCGGCATTACCTATTTTTTGCAGAAACGCTACGCCGAAGCCCTGCCGCTGCTGGAAAACGATGTGCGGCTTAGCACCTTGTATAAAGAATACGGCAATGCAGCCAACTCCTTATTGAAGCTGGCTGAAATAAACCTGATACAGCACAACAAGGTGACTGCTTACCAGCAAATGGTACAGGTACGAGAATTAACTACACCGGCCAGCACCGATTTTTACCCCCATTTGAATAGCTATTACCTGCTGATGGCCCGGCTGTACAGTGCCGATGGAAATACAGGCATGGCATACCGCTACGCCGATTCGGCTTTGATGCTAAGAGATACCCTGTTTCAGCTAAAAAGTGCGGTGGGGCTGGCCAGAGCACGGCAA
>CAXTDG010000572.1:0-3510 GCA_964242675.1 uncultured Chitinophagaceae bacterium | reverse complement strand
GGCATCAATACCTGCGGCCTGTATTTTTTGCAGTTTTTCTCTGCGTATAATTTCCTGTTCGCTTAGTTGCTGACTCATAAATTGAAAACCTCTACTGCTTTTGAGGGCGGTAAAGGTAATGGGATGAAAGTTTTGAATACTTTCTGATTACGCAGGCTTATGCTTTAGTAATTATACTGGATCTGTACACCTTTTATAACAAGTCCGTTAGAAGTACCGGGCCAATGAGCAAAACCATTTATCTGATAGGCATATGTACTATTATTTACAACGAGGGGGTTAGAGGTAAGGGTTAAATTCACTGAGCGGTAACTTGTAGAAGCGCCTGACGAAGTTCCTGTTGCAAGTCCAGTATAAAAACCAGCATTAGCAAACTCTCCATAAAAGGTGAAACTAATATCTTCTGTTGTACTGTTGTCCAGATACCATACTGTAATCTGTGTAATTTTTGCGCCATTTGGCAGATGCACTGGTGCAACCATATTGCTGTAGTATGGAACTGTATAATAAGCACCGCCAGTACCACCTGATATAGATATTGGATTACTGCTCACATCGGCTTTAAAATCAACACTGCCTACACTGTATACATCATTCCGCACCGGAGCGGCAGGTGCTTGCCAGGTAGCGTTTCCGCTGGCATCGCTAGTAAGCACATTGCCTACGGCTGCGCCATTGTTTCGTAATCGCATGGTGCCGTTGATATCCATTTGGGCGGTAGGTAGATTCGTATTAATTCCTACAAATCCTGTTGAATGTACAAGAGTTATTTTTTCTGAACCATTCCCTGTAGCAAAATTCAGGTTGGTTGGAGACCAGGTTTGTAAATAGGCAGCTGTCGTATTTGTCCAGAACCCAATTTCTACATTACCTGTTTTTTGTACAAGTCCTTTTGCTGTATCATTGGCAATTACCGTTAGCGGTCCGGTAGGCGTAGTTGTTCCTATACCTACATTTTGCGCCTGTAGCATAAATACAAAGCACATAATTGAAGAAAAGAGTAAAAATGGTTTTTTCATGTTTGAAATTTTCAGCAAAATGCCTTGATACCAAGCATCACTGACTTACAGATGAGTAAAAGCAGTAAATGGAAAAGTAAATTGCAATCTTCGTTTAAAAATATCTTTTCGCCCTTTTAAGGTAAGCTATTAAAAAACATAGGAGAATAATTCATAATCGAAATATATAAAGCCCTGTAGTTACCACTCTACTGCACAGCAAGTTTACAATAGTTGCTAACTCGTAAATAAAAAAGCCTTTGCTGCTTTTTGAGGGCGGCAAAGGCAATAAGATGTAGTTGCGGAAAACAGGTAATAGGTTAATACAATTTTGCACCGGCGAAACGTGTAGCCGTACTACCATTTCCAGACAGATAGTAGGTAAAGCTTACCTGCGGATCTACTCTTACAGTAATCACATCACCTGCATTGAGTTTTACAATGCTACTAATACTCTGGCCAAAACTGTAAGAAGTATTATTGATAAGATTATCCGTACGCTGCTCTATAATAGTATTGGAGCCACTTCGGGTAAGATAAAGTCGTAAAAGGAGGAGTGAGCTACCGGTATTGGTATTGTCTTCATGCCAGTTTAAATTAGCAGTGAATTGATACACCCCGGCTGAGGGTGCGGTAAAAGTACCAGCACTGGCATTGAATCCTCCGCCGTCATTAAACTCAGAAGTGAAACCAATTAGTTGAAATTCCCCGGCAGCCTGTGTTACTGCCCAGTCATCACCTAATCTGCCCCGAAAACCAATCCCCGTACCTGAAGGTGCCTGCCAGGTTGCATTTCCAGTGGCATCGCTGGTAAGTACTCTACCAGCTGCTGCGGCGTTTCCTTCTATTCTAAGGGTACCATTAATATGAAGATCTGCTGTTGGGTTTTCTGTTTTAATACCTATTCTACCGTCACCTACTCCACCAGATGGGGAAAATACAAGGTCACCATAACGGATGTACAATTTATCATCTGTTTGTTCTTCACCAATAGTTACATAGCTGGCATCTCCAAACTTTAAAAGGTTTTTACGACCGGGTGTTGAAGAGTTGATTGAATTATTTTTGCCAATCTTCACTGTGCTATCTACATGCAAATTATCGGTAGGAGAAGTAACGTTAATCCCAACTCTTTGCTGGGCTTGTAGTGTTGTGCATAAACCAATAACCGGGAATAAGAGTAAAGCGATTTTTTTCATGTCTGAAATTTTAAGCAAAATCGTTTATTGATTAACAGGGTTTAAAATGGATGAGCAAAATACAAGTTTGAGTAAGTAGACTTTCAATCTGACTAAAAAATGTCTTCCAGCTCTTTCAAATGATGAATTGTATATGTTGGCTTCAACTCCGTCTTTTCATTAATGTGGTTTACAAACACCGTATCCAGCCCGGCATCCATAGCCCCTTTTATATCAGCATCCAGGTTATCACCGATCATAATGCTTTCCGTATGAGTAGCGTTTGCCAGTTGCAGGGCATAGTCAAAAATGGCTTTATGCGGTTTTAGGCTCATCGCTTTTTCGCTGGTAATAATGTGGGTGAAATGAGCATCAATTTTACTATTGCGAAGCTTGCTTAACTGTATTTCCTCAAAGCCATTGGTAATGAGGTGTAGCTGATAATTTTTATTAAGCAGGTAATTAATAATTTCATTCGTGTAAGGAAAGATGGTCGTTTTGGTAGGCAAAATGGTCAGGTACTCTCCAGCCAATTGTCTGGCTAGCGTTTCGCTACCTTCTTTAAAATCAACCAGCGTTAGCCAGATGCGTTTCCAGCGCAAATCCTGCTGGGTAATGTAGCCATGATGGTAGCGATCCCACAAGCGCTTGTTGTGGTAGCTGTAGCGTTCGGCGAAGGCATCAAAATCTTCGGTCAGCCGGTTGAGGCCATGTTTTTCATAAATATCTCTCAGTGTTTCTTTCGAGTTGGTTTCAAAATCCCAGAGCGTATGGTCGAGGTCGAAGAAAAGATGGCGATAAGGCATGATAATGAACAATGAATAGTGAACAGTAAACAATAGAATACAATGATAGCACACACCGTTGGAACTGATTTGACTGCTACATAAAAAGCAATTGTATTTCATTGTTCACTATTCATTGTTCATTACCAGCCGTTCATTATTACTTGTTCATTGTTCATTTCAGCGCCAACTTCGCTAATTATGAATGTAATAATCACCGGTGCCTCTAAAGGAATTGGCTTTGCCATAGCCGAAATATTTGCCAGCCATGGGCATACGCTTTTTTTATGTGCCCGCAACGAAGCAGAACTAAAAACCGCTGCCACAGGGTTACAGAAAAAATATCCAAAGGCAAAAATAGAAATGCAGCCCTGCGATGTAACCAATACCCATCAGCGAAAAGTATTTGCCGTATGGGTACTTCGTCAGGCCAAAACAATTGATGTGCTGGTGAATAATGCCGGCCGTTTTTTACCCGGCAGCGTACACAACGAAACTGCCGGTACGCTGGAGCAAATGATTGAAACCAACTTGTATAGTGCTTACCAT
>CAXTDG010000571.1:0-3514 GCA_964242675.1 uncultured Chitinophagaceae bacterium | reverse complement strand
ATGTAGGCTTTACCCTGATTTCTTTGTTTGATGCATTTTTGATAGTAGGTGCTATGGATCTGCATTTACCAGTTTGGGTTGTAGTACTAATTGGTATAGTTGGTATAGTGCTGGGCTGGCAATGGCTGCTATATATAAAAGAAAGATACCTAGTTGAAAGACGGAAGAAAGAAGGAATTTAAAAAAGATTGAAGTAAAAACAGTTTAATACTCTTTCCCAGTCTCCGAATCATAAGATAAGGTGTCAAAAGGACCTTTATTTTGGTTCCAATAGATTCCGTTCCAAATGCAGCTAAACCAGGGCCTAGATTTAATATAGGAATGGATCCCGACTTTACATCTTGTCCTTCTACCCCAATCCAATAAACAGAGCGATCATCGCAGATCATTTCGAAAACATAACCGTCCTGCACCTTAAACTATTTAAATTGTTTTACTATTGTTTAATGAAAAGTAACCAATAGGAACATGTGATAAACACTTGCCAGATGAGCTGAAGAAAATTTTATAAGTGATTCAAAGCAAATTGGAATTTGATTATTTTCAATAATCACTCAAAATGATATCGCTGCTCTTCTGTATCGTAAGCAATATTATTCAGGTTGCAAATAGAGTCGTGTACAATCTGTATCTGCTTCACTAAGTCTACCAGTAAGTTTACGTTAGCGTCCGATCCTTCTTCAAAAGATTCCAGTTCAAACTGGTATTCATCACCTGCTTCAAAGGCATCATCAACCTCCTTCATTTCACCAGCCATAGAGAGATTAATGACCTGCGTAAATACATCGTGTCTGAGTTCAAAAAGTTTGTCAACTGTTTGGAGTAATTGGTCTTTGTAGGGGGTAATGTCTGGCATGAAACAGAAAAATTTAAATGCTAAATGTAATGAGAAGCGCCTTTTTAAAATAGCCTGCAACAGACAACTTAAACCAACGGGGTACGGCTATATTTGTTGGCAATGAACACTATTTAAAGGTGTGAGAGAAACTGATGAACAAGATAGTAATTACCTTATTGGTTCTTTTAACAACTGTAAGGGTGAATGCCCAAAGTAGAGAGAAAAGTTTACAACAGTTTTTTATAGAAGGAGGCATTAAGCCAGCAAAAGTGATGTTGGTAGGCACTTTTCATTTTGCGTATCAGAACCTGGATATGCATAAAACGGAGAAGAAAAATCAACGGGATATATTGTCACAAAAATCACAGGAAGAATTACAGGAAGTACTCAATGTGTTACGGGCTTATAAACCCACCCGCATCTATCTCGAAAGCGGCGACCAGCATTGGCTGGACAGTTGCTATAACGCCTGCGACGAAACCACATTAAAAACCCAGGGAAATGAGCGGGTTCAGGTAGGGTATAGACTGGCAAAGGAAATGAAGATGCAGAAGGTATATGCAGTGGATGCTGGTACGCTGATAGAAGACTGGAATGACGCCGATAGTGTTTTGCTGGAAAAAGTGCTGGGAAGTGATAAACTTGCTGATAAAAAACGTGCAGATTCGATAGGACGTATTTATAGTAAATATTACAGCTACACCGATTCTATCTGTGCTAATGCACCGCTATTAAATGCCTTTATCTTTATGAATGAACCCCGCAACCTGCAATTGAATCATGGAACTTATGTAAGCGGCTATTTCAATACATTGAGCAACTACGGCCCCGATTTCCTGGCCACCTGGTGGGTTAACAGAAATCTTCGAATCTTCAATAAAATATTACTCACTAAGCCTACACCTAATGACAGGATCTTAATTCTGTTTGGAGCAGGTCATGTACCGCTACTAAAGCAATGCTTCGAAAGCTCCCCTGAGTTTGAATATGTTGATTTTTATAAGGAAGCGGTGAAAGCTACGAAGCAGAAGTTTTAATAAAGAAGCAAATTCTAAAATTTATAATATTCTTGCCTTATACAAGGTTCATACTTGTAAATATCAGTTGTAATAGGAGTTATTGAAATTCCCATTAGTCTGTATATAGGTAAGCTTTCAAGCTGTTCTTTTACTTTTTTATCAATTACAAAATCTGCTTTTTTTGATAGTAGCCAATTAATATATTCTGGATCAGCACTGAGTAGTTTTTCATTATTAAAAGAATTAGAATTAAACTGATTTAGGTTCTTTGTTGGACTTAGCCAATTTTCTAGAAAAAAGGGTTTGAAATAATTCGATAAGTTATTAGAGATATTGCCTAAATAGATTTTGTTAATATTTGAATTAGGTATTTCTTCATTGAAGATGGCAGATTCAACAATGATTTCTTCTTCTGTTAGTCTAAATTCTTCAATAAGTTCAAACCAAATTGGTTTTAAAGCATTTTTATCTTCAAGGCAAATAGTCAAATATCTCATTAAAGATTTTCTACTAATACATAAATCACTTTGGCCTTGATAGACGCTTTGTAACTTAATTTCTTTATACTTTCCAAAACCAAACTTTTCATTTAAAAGCATTAGTATCTGTTTTAGTAGAAACAAAAATGGCGGCCTCACAGCCGCCATCAAATCTATCTAAAAAATAATCTTACTTATACATCTCTTCTTTCAACTGCTTCACCCGTGCATCCACCAAGTATTCATCAAACGTCATCAAACGGTCAATGATACCATTAGGCGTTAGTTCAATAATTCGGTTACAAACGGTTTGCAAAAACGTATGGTCATGGCTGGCCATAAGTACCGAACCTTTAAAGTTTTGTACGCCTTCGTTAAAGGCCTGAATGCTTTCAAGATCCAGGTGGTTCGTAGGCTCGTCCAGCATTATCACGTTCGGGTTTTGCAGCATCATGCGGCTGGTCATGCAGCGTACCTTTTCGCCACCGCTTAGTACGTTGGTTTTCTTCTGTACATCATCACCACTAAATAGCATTTTACCCAAAAAGCCCCGCAAAAAAACTTCATCCACATCCGTTACATGTGGCGGTACAAACTGGCGCAGCCAATCCATTAGGCTTAGGCTATGTTCAAAAAATTCACTGTTATCATTCGGCAGGTAGGCACTGGTAACGGTGGTACCCCATTCGTATTTACCGCTATCTGCCTGCTCTTCGCCATTTAGTATTTGGAAAAAGGTGGTAATAGCCAAATGGTCTTTACTTACAATAGCAATCTTGTCCGTCTTCTTTATATCAAAGCTCACATCTTTAAACAACCACTTGCCATCCGGGCCTTTCTTGCTCAGTTTCGTTAGTTCCAGCACTTGGTTGCCCAACTCACGTTGTTGCTGAAAGATGATACCCGGATACTTACGGTTGCTCGGTTCAATTTCTTCAATGGTTAATTTTTCCAAAGCCTTTTTACGGCTGGTAGCCTGCTTGCTTTTACTGGCATTGGCGCTAAACCGGGCAATGAATTCCAGCAAGTCTTTACGCTTGTCTTCGTTCTTTTTGTTACGGTCATTTATCTGGCGGGCTACTAATTGGCTGCTTTCGTACCAGAAGGTGTAATTACCGGAAAAAGTTTTGATCTTAGCTCGGTCCACATCGCTTACATGGGTACAAACGGTATCCAAA
>CAXTDG010000570.1:0-3516 GCA_964242675.1 uncultured Chitinophagaceae bacterium | reverse complement strand
GTCTATACTTCAGCGTGTAGGTTTTACCCGGTTCCAGCAGCCAGTTTTTATCTTTTGTAGGTGCAAAGCTGAAGAACATATCACCACGGCCATTGGTACCCGGTGCCCATATCCGCATAGGTTCCGGATGGTTGAAATTGGCAGGATATGAAAGAAAAGCTACCCCGCCGGAATCGTTGCCCGGCAAAGCTCCCTGCACAATGCACCACCTGGCCCGTGAGCCATCTGTATCCTTTCTCGTTTTCCCTTCTGATGTCAGCACTTCGCAATTGCTATCATTCCAGTATTCCGTAGTGCGCCAGCCCATGCCTGCATAGCGGTATGCTACAATCAGGAACGGGCTTTCGGACGCACAATTCATTTTAGAAGTAATGTCAACCAGGTAATAATTACTGCCCGGTTCAGGCTTGTACACCCGTACCGTTTGCAATTCGTTGAGGGCTACTTTTTCACTGCCATCTTTTTTGAAAACCACATGCTCATGCAGGGCTTCAAATTCGGCGAAAACCGGCCCATTTACTACTGAAATAAATTTACCAAAACGTACGGTGCCTTTCCGGTCTTTCAGGTTCCAGAAGTCAACGGTATCCTTTTCAAAATACACATGCGTCCAGGGATTCCAGATGCCATAATGATGATAATGGTCGGGTGCCTGAATGCGGGTAAGCACCTGCCCATGCGGTGCCCACAACGGATGAATAAAACCGCTGCGTTTGTAAGCCGTATCAATACCTGCCGGTGGGTAAACCGTTTCATAATGATAGCTCAGCAGATTTTTGTTGTTATTCGTAAATACCAATGCACCAGTATCTTTTACAGCCTGTATTTCGTCCGGTTTTTTAACAGGCGCAGCGTTGATGAGTTCGTAAGAATGATTTCCTTTTCCCGGTGCTACCATCCAGTAGAGCGTACGATAATTACCATTGCCAATCTGAAAAGCAATAGCTGTTCTTTTGCCACCAGTAACTTTTACAAGACTAATGACTGAATCTGGCAGAAATGTAAATTCATCTAAGTGAATGCTGGTGGGTGTGCTGAGCAGTGTTGGTTGTGCCGAATGAATTTCAAATGCAGCAATCTTTTGTGCAATTGCAATTGAGGCTATAAAAGGAAAACAGACCAGCACTAATGTTTTCATACGTACTATTTTTGTTTGCACTTAATCTGTCAATTCAATTATTTTCCTCATCTAATGGCTTTAAAATTTCACTACTTCCCAAAAGGCCTTTTTTGGTTTTAAATCTTTGTTGAATAACAGCGGAAAATTTTTACGACCCCTGCCATCAAGCCAGCTATACCGGTCGGAAAGATTCCAAAATGTAACACCGGTGATTTCTTTTTTATACTTACGAAAAACTTCGAACACCATCTTGTATTTCTCTAATTGTTGCTGCTCCATTTCGGGGGTAAAAACGGCTGGCGGCTGAGGTGGTCGCTGGCCGGGTTGTCCATTGATAATTTGCCCGCCCTGCCGACCGGCATACACCGAAATATCGAGTTCGGTAAATTGTATCTGTAAACCCAGTGACGAAAACATTTGTATGGATTTTTCCAGCTCGGCCTGAGAAGGTGTACTAATGGACCAATGTGCCTGTAATCCTATGCCATCGACCGGCACGCCTTCGTCTTTCAGCTTCTTCAACATCCTGAAAATCTTTTCTCTTTTTACCGGCTGCTCGGTATTGTAATCGTTATAAAAAAGCGCTGCATTCGGGTCGGCCTCATGAGCATAACGAAAGGCGGCGGCAATGAAATCTTCGCTGCAGATCTGGTACCAGGGCGAATTGCGATACATCGTAGCACTATCATCGGCTATAGCTTCATTCACTACATCCCAGGCATAAATTTTTCCCTTATAACGGCCTGCTACGGTATAGATATGGTCTTTCAACCTTTGTAATAAAACCTCCTTGCTTACAGTAGTATGCGTTAGGGTATCCCGAAACATCCAGCGAGGCATTTGCTGGTGCCAGCATAAGTTGTGGCCTCGTAAGCGTATGCTATTGCGTTCGGCAAATGCCATGATGGAATCAGCATCGTTCCAATAGTAGCGTTTTTCTTCCGGGTGTAGCGGCCCCATCTTCATCGCATTTTCTGCCGTAATACTGTTGAACTGTTGCCGGATGAAAGGAGCATTGTCATTTTTGGTATCGGCGGGAGTGATGGCTGCACCAATTGGGAAATAACCTGCGTAATAATCTTTCAGCCCCTTCGTGCTATCGATGCTAGCGGTAGGCACAGCCTGAGCTTTATGCGAACTACTACACTGACCAGCCAGGAGAGCAATTACAAGAAGAGAGAAAAGAGAAAGTTTATTCATAAGGCAGGCGAAAAATTGTGAGCCACAGAATTATAAAGTCAGGAACCTAAAAACCGATTCGTTTACAGCCTTATCATTTGGCCGTAACTGAATTGGAAGCGGCTTGTTTTTTAACAGCAGTTTTCGGTGGACCGAGATAACTTAGCTTTACACCGCCAAAATCAACCACTAATTTTTGCAACACAATAGCCGGATCAATCAGCCAGTATTTTACCGTGTGTTTACCCGGCTTACTGATGTATTGTTGCGTTGTTTGAATGATGATATTATCAGCCACCCATTTATTCCAGGTAGTGCGTTCGTTATAGTCTTTATGCAGGTTGATGGTTTGCGGCTGTTCATCATCAATAGAGACAGCATATTGCAGTCCTGTATTATTGAAAGGCAGCGTAGGAGAGAAGTATAACTGCAGGTTTATTTTACCAGTATCGTAGGTGAAAATTTCATACTCCAAATGAGGGCTATTTGCAGAAATATTTTGCACGGATACCGTTGTTGGAAAAGAAGAAATGCCATCACCATCTTTACCAATATTTGGAATTATTTTCCATTCTACAGCAGAAGCATTAATGGCTTTTGTATAATTAGCTGCATTGGTGGAAACGTAGCCATTTAATTCGTAGAGAGCTTTTGCTGTGCCCGTTTTTGGGATAAGCTGAGCAGCTGTTTTATCAGCTTCTTTTATTAGGGCTACTTCTGGTTGAACAGAGTCAGCTGATACATATTTCACCGCAGGCATTTTATTAAAAGGTGGCTGTTGCCAATACGTGTAGCCAATATGCGTTTGGTCCATCATGTGGCGCCATTTGCCACCGGCAATATTGTTGTACTCAATTGAAATGAGCGAATCTTTGGCGTACAATTCTTTCACCTTATCAGCATACTTATTTGCCAGCATATTTTGTTGTGCAGCAAACGATTTATTGAGAGCAACTGCTTGGTACATCTCATACAAATTTTCCAATGCTTTTATGGGGTGAAGTACTAATTCATAATAAGCATCTTTGTGTTCAGCAGGTAATTGTGTATTTACTTTTTCTGCATCGGTAAATAGCCGTTTAAAATCATTTACTGCGTTGTTGAGTTCGTTATAATTCTGGCTATATGTTTCAGCAGAAAGCAGTTCCGGTTTTATGCGGGAACTGTATTGAGAATACCTGCAAATAATATCACCAATAGCCGTTGCATACTTATCT
>CAXTDG010000569.1:0-3520 GCA_964242675.1 uncultured Chitinophagaceae bacterium | reverse complement strand
GTATAAACCTATCCCAAAGCCAGATTTGGAAGTAGCGTTGCTGTTCTTTACCTGGTAAAAACGTTCAAACAGCCGCTCCCCTATTTCCGGTGGTATACCCGGCCCTGTGTCATAAATGCTGATTGCCACCTGGTCTGCCTGTTCCTGCACCCGAAAACGGATTTCTCCTCCGGCAGGCGTAAATTTCATGGCATTAGACAACAGATTGTATAGTGCAATCTCAATTTTGTCCCGGTCGAAAAACAAGCTGGGTATAGTATCCGGGCACTCAAAATGGTATTGAATATTCTTACGTTGTGCCTGTTCGGTAAAGCTTTCAAATACTTCCTGGCAAAGGCTGCACATATTGGATTGTGTCACTTTCAACTGGTCGCTGCCCGATCCGGCTTTTTGAAACTGCAACAACTGATCTACCAGGTTGAGCAACCGGGCAGCATTGCGATATACCAGGTTCAGGTCAGCCGGTTCGGCCTTTTTACCACTACTCAAAAAATCTTTCAGCGGGTTGATGATGAGTGTTAGTGGCGTACGAAACTCATGCGAAATATCGGTAAAGAATAGAAGTTTTTTTTCATTCAGCTCCTTTTCCTTTTCAGCATTTACACGGCCCAGTTTCACTTCATACTCCAGCTTTGCCTGCCGTACCCGGTAGCCATTGTACCCGTAAATGAGTGCTGCCACTATGCAGGCATATAGCAAATAGGCCCACCACGTACGGTACCAGGGCGGCTGAATAACTACGGTAAGTAAAGTTTGTTCCGGCTCCCAGTCGCCTTGTGTATTGGTTGCTTTTACGTGTAGGGTGTAGGTTCCCTCCTTTAGGCGGGTATAGCTAGCGGAACGGCTGTTGCCGGTGTAGTTCCAGCTTTTGTCCCAGCCTTCCAGGTAATAGGCATATACAATTTTACCAGGTACCGAAAATTCAAGGGCAGCAAAATCTACGTTTAGTACTGCTTTGTCGTACGGAATTCGCAGGGCCGAAACCAGGTCGCCGCTGGTATGGGTAATGTACGATTCGTTGGCTGCAACCGGTTCGCCATTAATAAGCAGATTAGTAATCCGTAGCGGGTGGCTGGTATTTGTAAACTGCAGGCTATCGGGGTTGAAGATGGTAAACCCTTTGATGCCGCCAAAAACCAGTTCGCCGGAATGTAAACGCAAGGCAGCACTGTACAAAAACTGATTGCTTTGCAGACCATCGCTCTGGTAAAAGTTTTTGAACGACTGGTCGGCGGGGTTGAACCGGGACAGCCCATTGAAAGTGCTCAACCACAAATTGCCTTTATTATCTTCCAGAATATTGAGCACCGAGTTATTGCAGAGCCCATCTGCATCTGAAAATCGCTTTTCAATCTTGCCTGTTTTCCGGTTAAACTGAATAAGGCCACCGCCTTCCGTACCCAGCCAGAAGCGTTGCGCCTTATCTTCATAAATGGCCCGTACCGGTTTGCCTATGGGGTAGTCCTTGTGCTGGCCGGTGGTGGGGTCTATATTCACCAAGCTGGCAGCGTTGCCGCCCCATAGCCGGCTGCCTGCATCTTCATAAAAAGATACAAGGTCAAATACACCGGGGGCAAATGGCTCAAAACGATCTGCAGCCGGGTTGTAGCGATATAGTGACCCCTGCGAAAAAGTAGTAACCCACAAATTGTGCTGCCGGTCTTCGTACAGCAGCCAGGCATTTTTGTTGTCTACCCCGGTTTGCGGGTTGTAGCAACGGTAGTGCTGAAACGTGCCACTGGCCCGGTTGAACCGGTTGACCCCGGCGCCATAGCTGGTTACCCAGTAATTGCCCAGATGATCCTGGCGGATGCTGGTTACGAGGTTATTGCCTAGTGATGCAGGGTTGCCCGGCTGATGCGTATAATTGGTAAAGGTGTTTTGCTGCCGGTTCCAGATGCTCATGCCGCCACCGTCAGTACCAATCGACAAACTATGACTGCTATCTTCGAAAAAGCAGGATACGAAATTGTTGACAAGACTATTCGTATTGAAGGGCTGATGCGTAATAGTTTGAAAATTTTGCCTGCCTGGGTCTATCACATCTACGCCGCCTTTTAAGGTTCCTATCCATTTGCGGCCGTCTTTATCAGCATAAATGGCAAATACCGATTCGCTGCTAAGCGATTGCCCGTTGGGTGTAGGCTGTAGGTAAGAAAAGGTGCCGTCTTTTATATTTAAAATATTAATACCACCTCCCTCCGTTCCTATCCAGAGTTGTTGTTGCTTATCCAGGTACAGGCTGACAATGGTATTGGACGAAAGCTGTCCAGCAGCTTCGGTATAGTATTTTTCAATGCTATTCGTTTTTGTATTGAACAGGTACAACCCAGTAGAACTGCCTATCCAAAGCTGGTTTGCTCCCCCGCTTACCATAGTGGTAGCAGTATTAATTGCGCCACTTACCAGCCCCAATTGGTTTGTAGCATAGTTGTACAGGCAAACTCCTGCTCCATCAACAAAAACCCAGCATCGTCCGGCAATATCCGTTGCAATAGCAGGTACATTGTACTCCGTTCCGGAAGCTGAGGGGTTATTAAAAGTAATCAGGTTAGCTTCTATGCTACCTGGCTTCAGCATCAGCAAGCCATGCCCGTTGGTGCCTATCAGCAAATTGCCTTTTGCATCCGGAAGAAGGGCCGTAGCGTTAGCAGTAATTTTTTCTTTTTGTTCCGCTGTTTCTTGATGATAATAAGCCGGGCTAAAATTCTCTTTGAGATTGTCATACACAACCACGCCTTGCCCTGTCCCTATCCAAAGTCGGTTTTGCTTATCCTCACTAATGGTGTAGATGTAATTGTGCGGCAGCGAGTTGGTATCGTTCATCCTATTTCGGAACACTTTAAACCGGTAGCCATCGTAGCGGTTCAGGCCGTCATAGGTGCCAAACCACATATAGCCATTATGGTCCTGGTATATGCAGCGCACAGAATTATTACTAAGCCCCTGGTCAATACCTACATGCCGGATGTGCATGGGCTGACCAATAACCTGGTGAAAGAGAAATAGTAACAAAAAAACGGAAACAAATCTCGGCATAGCAACAGCAGTGCTAACGCAGCAATGCAGTCAGCATTTCAGATCGCTAAAATAGTTGTTTTGCCCCGCTATCGCCAGCTTATTGCCCGGCTGCACCATCCATCTGTCCATTTCCTTTTTTGTTCAACTCATTCAGGATGGGTTTATCAATTGCCTGCAAAGTATTTTGTTCCGGTTTCAGTAATTCCAGCACTTTTATTTCGTTTTCGCCCTTATTCAACCATTCTACCGGTACGTACAGGGTTTGTTGCGGGCCAATGCTCCAGTATTTGCCCAGGTTGTGTCCATTTATCCAAACCACGCCTTTGCCCCAGGCTCTCATATCAAGGTAAGTGTCGCCTGTTTCGGTAAGAGTAAACCTGCCGCTTTTTAATGAAGGTGCATTTGTAGCAATAGAAGCATTACTTACATAGACAGCATCAGTATTCGTAAATGGCAGCGAATACATCTGCCAGCCTTTTAGTTCTTTATCTCCCAGCAT
>CAXTDG010000568.1:0-3538 GCA_964242675.1 uncultured Chitinophagaceae bacterium | reverse complement strand
TGATCTGCAGGAAAAAATCAGAGAGATTTCATTATTGGTACCCGGTATTATTAATACGGAAAAGTGCATGATACGAAAGGCCGGAATGCAGTATCACGTTGATTTACATGCAGTGGTAGCCGCAGACATTACTGTAAAAAATGGTCATGATTTGGCCCATTTGCTAAAAGATAGATTGAAGACGGAAATACCCGATTTAGGGAACGTACTCATTCATGTAGAACCAGCCATTTAAGCATAGCGAATTGACTATGCTTTGCAACACATTGTATAAATTAATTTATTGTAGTAGCTTTGATACTATTATAGCGATTGCTGTTTTGCTACAGAGGAATTGATATTTCTGTTTATAGATATTGATGAAGAGTCAACAAGAGAAAGGAAAACGGCACTTATAATTTTGTGTTTCTTCTAATTGTCTATTATGAACAGAAGCATACTGATCATTTTTTTTGCAATTTTGCTGTTCGCTTTTTTCTTTTCCTGCCAAAAAGAACTGGATGACAGCCGTGATCCTAATTCAAAGGGAATGCTGATTAAAGATTCAGTTGGAAGCTGCTCATTAATAACGGTTGTAGGGGATTATGTAAATAACAAAGCTATTAATGACTCCAACAAATTGTTAGTAAGGGTAAACGCAACAGTCATAGGAAATTACACTATTCGAACAGACACTGTAAACGGCTATTACTTTAGAGCCACTGGTCATTTTGCAAATACTGGGGAGCAGGTAATACAACTAATCGGGATAGGAAAACCTATTGCTACTGGCATTAATCATTTCACTGTTTATTACGATACCTGTGTTTGCCAAACTAATATAACTGTTCGTCCCGCCATACCTCCGGCGGCCTACACATTGGCCGGAGCACCTAACAGCTGCACAAACGCAACACTTTCAGGCACATTCACCAAAGGATCTCCGTTAGATAGTACTTCATACGTAACTATTACTGTAAGCGTAACTACGGCTGGATCTTATTCTATAGTTACAAATACTGTAAACAACTATAGTTTTTCAGGTACAGGTGTGTTCAATGCCCCGGGTATACAAATGGTACGTTTATATGCATCTGGCTTGCCAACCAATGCCGGTATAGATACCATCCCTATAACAGTCAATAACAGCAATTGTCATTTTGTAGTCCCCGTTGTATTGCCTGTTGATTATTTTCCGCTTACAACTAACAGCTATTGGGTTTATGATAATCTATTTAATCCGGCAGATAGCATTATAAGAACAGCAACTGGAATTGTTGCCACCAATGCAGGTATTTATATGAGGGTACAAGAGCAAAGAAGCTATAGTTCGCAACAATTTTTATTTACAAAGGGAGGGGCAAACTACCTGGAGTATGGACCAGTAGGTAAATACACCACTTCATTTGTGTATAGTCATCCTCTAATAGATGCTTTTACTTTTTTAAAAACAAATCTTTCTACCGGAACAAACTGGCAATCGGCAGAGTATACAGATACTGCCTCTTTTGGACAGGTACTTTCTTTGCGGTATAATTATATCTGCGAAGATGCCAACGCCACCGTAACCATCAACGGAAATACCTTTACCAACGTTCGAAAAATCTTGATGTATCCAGAAATTAAGGCTGCAGGTAATTACTGGGGTAGTACAAGTGAATACTATTTTCGTTCTTATGCAAAAGATGTAGGCCTTATTTATGAGAGGAAAATGAACAATGGCTTTACTATTTCGGAAATGGCTATCAAAAGGTGGATGGTGTATTGATTAATATAAATAAAGCGTTTTATGCTGCTACTTCTGGTTTTACCTCATTGCTTTTGCGAAGCGGTATTTCGGGTATTGTAAACGTAATAATCATCCCAATAATAACCAGCACGATATTGCATAAATACACCTGATGAATAGCGTCTGTAAAAGCCACTTTCATCATGGTGCTAATGGCATGTGGTGCAGCAGTTCCACCTTCAGACGCAGCGCCATGAATAGAGGCTTCACTTATTTGTCCCGGCAGGTGCTTAGCCAGTATAATTGTAAAAACAGTTCCTAAGACGGAGGCGGCAATGGCACCACCTATCTGCCTGAAAAACTGGCTTGCTGATGTGGCTTGTCCCATGAGCCGTGGTTCCGTAGCATTTTGTATGGATAAGGTATAAAGTGGCATCGTTGGCCCAAGGCCGAAGCCGCAGATAGCCAGGTAAATAAGTACCTGGTAATACTGAACATCTACCGGCATAGTATACAACAAAA
This sequence comes from uncultured Chitinophagaceae bacterium, assembly GCA_964242675.1. Taxonomy (GTDB): domain Bacteria; phylum Bacteroidota; class Bacteroidia; order Chitinophagales; family Chitinophagaceae; genus JAZKFT01. Next base: position 1,308 of record CAXTDG010000568.1, on the reverse strand, counting down.
ACAAGCCGGTTAGCAGGATGGTAATACCACTCAGCATCCAATATTTGTAGTGCCCAAAACGAGATACCATTTGGCCGGAAAGCAATGAAGCTGAAACCACACCTAATGAAAGCGGAATGAGGCTTATACCAGCCTGTGTAGCAGTACGGCCAAGCACATTTACCATAAAAAGCGGCTCAAAAATAATAACTCCTAAAAACGCTCCGCCCAGTACAAACAATGCCATATTCCCTTTACGAAAATTCTCATTTTTAAATAATCCAAAATTGAGAATTGGATTTTCGTGGCGCAGGCTGCGAATGACAAACAGCGTAAGCAAAAGGGTAGCACCAGCAAATAATCCCAGTGTAGTAGGGGAAGCCCAGCCGTAGATTGCTTTGTTAAGTTGCAAAGCTATTACCAATTGAGCTAGCCCCACAATAAGCAGCAAAGCAGAAAAAAAATCAAACTTCTTTGGTTTTGTGGCTGGTTTTAGTGCAGGCATGTATTTAGTGATAAACCACAGCGCTGCCAGGCCAATCGGCAGGTTTACATAAAATACCAGCCGCCAGCCTTCTACACCGGGAATAAGGTTAGTGCCTTTGTCGGTGAGGAAGCCGCCTATAACTGGCCCCAACACGGAAGAAGTGCCAAACACAGCACCGGTATAGCCTGAGTAGCGGCCTCGTTCTGCCGGAGGAAACAAATCTGCAATAATGATAAATGCCATGGCAAATAAACCGGCACCGCCAAGCCCCTGAATCGCTCTAAAAATGATTAGCTGATTCATGCCATCGCCCAGCAAGGGTAATTTTTCAATTTTTCCACCCAAGCCACACAACACTCAACCAAACACAAACAGGCTTACAGCAATTACCTCTATCGTTCTGCGGGAATACATATCGGCCAGCTTGCCATAAACAGGAACAAGTGCCGTGCTGGCCACCAGGTACGCTGTAGCCACCCAGGAAAAACGATCAAGCCCCTTAAGATCGGCAACAATGTCAGGTAATGCTGTTGACACAATTGTGTTGTCCAGCGAACTTAAAAACATAGCTAGCAGTACGCCAAAAAATGTAAGCATTTTCTGGCGATGGTCTAGCGGTGTATTGGCTTCAGGCATGGATATAATTCAAAATTTTTGGTAGGATAAATACTGCTAACTAATGATTGGCAATAAAGACCGCACCTAATAGAATTTAGTGCCAGACTGTTTAAGGTACCGGTCGATACTGAAGGTTAGACCGAATGATGGCATGTTATGCAAAGAACTATAAGCGGAAATGATAGATTTTGGAAGCGCCAGGGATGGGCAGTAGTAGCCCACAG
>CAXTDG010000567.1:0-3542 GCA_964242675.1 uncultured Chitinophagaceae bacterium | reverse complement strand
TTCTTACGATTGTTGGTAATGAGTTCGGTTGGTACGATGACCATACCACTATTAGGACTGCTGCCAAATGCTTTGTAACGAGCCAGCAGAAACGCCAGTAATTTGCCGGGGAAAGAAACTGGTGGCGTTGCATTTACATCATCTTCCACCAGTTGAATGCCCACCTCTGTGGTGTTGGAAATGACAATTCGCATCTCCGGATTTTTGGCGCATTTCAAAATTTCGACCCATTGGTTTTTGGCGCTCAGCACCCGGCTAACAGAACTATTGATATAATTTTCTTCTACTTTCTGGCCATCCTCTATTCCCCGAACGCAGACGGTGTATAAACCATTTTGCTGCTCGAAGGCATCCGTTCCGCCACTATCAGTACTTTTTACTACTACTACCCTTCCGCCGAAAATGCCCTGTTGATTAGCTTTATCGATAAAATAATCAGGCAGGCCACGGAGCAACACACCAGTGCCAAACTGTAATACTTTTTCCGGAAATTGAAAGAACGATTCCTCCGGAAGCTTTAGGTCTTCGGAAGAAATGCTGCTGAGATTAGCTTGAGAAAGTTGCAAAATCAGTTATGAATTATGAGTTATGAATTATGAGTTTTTGTTCTCTCATTTGTTTTTTGCCAACCATTTCGGATACTGCTCGTCAATTAGTTTTTGTGGCCAGGTGCCGTACCAGGCATAGCCATTGCGGCGTTCGCTTTCTATTTCGCTTACGTTGTATTTTACCTGGCTATCCCGTCCGGCAAACATGGGTTTATCCGTACCAATTTCATAGAAGCGAGCCCACACGGTGCTGGCCGGGTCTTCCACAAACTTTTTGTCGAAACCTTTGGGTTGAGAAGCATCAGGTTGAGAAACGAAATTATGTCCCACGATTTTGACTTTATCCAGCCATTGAACGCCAGCGGTAATTGCCTGCTTCACCTCTTTAGACGGAGCTGGTTGGCGCATGAGAAAACGAATGATGCCTACTGATTCGGAACTGGCTATTGAAACTAATTCAAACGCTCTTGCTTTTGCAGGCTCAAATGTTTTTTCGTCGTATTGAGCAGCCCATGCGGTTAGCTGACCATTCTGTTTTACCTGTGTTATTAAAATGCATTCAATGCCTTTTTGAACGGCAGTGGCGCACTGAGATTTTAGGGAAGCACCTACTACGTCAAAATCGTGTTTGCCTTCTACCAAATCCTGCAATACATCCAGCACATGAATCATGGCGTCGTCGTTATAGGTAATCTGGTGACGATACAAACTGGCATCGGGATAATACTGCGGCCAGCCGCCATTTGCATATTGGGCTTTTAGTAAATAACGGATGCCTTTTTCAGCAGCTTGTTTATAAACTGGGTTTTGCGTCTTTTTATAAGCTGTTACAAGATATTCGATTTCTCTGGTGGTAGCTTTATTATCAATGGTTGCGTCTATGTGCAACGAATCGTTTTTGATGGCTTGTGCTTGTTCGGGAGTGAGCGTTTTAGTGTATTCCACTTTTACTTCATTCACAGCTTTGGGCCAGCCGCCAATGGCTCGTTGGTAGACGAGCATGTTTTCGGCCTGAAAGTCAGTTTTTGTAATGGAACTGTTAGAAAAAATTCGTGAAGGAATTCTTTCATGAAGGATTTCGTCATTACTAAAGACATCCCAATGACTTCTGAAAGTCCAGTTTATATCAATTTCTTTATCTTTTGGTGCCCCTTCAGCCGTTGAAAGATTGTCTTTAAACCAGGCATAATCGCCCCCAGTGCGGTGAGAGTTGTAATAGTAAATCCGTTCGCCCCACTGAATAACATTAGTTGTCGCAACCCGATAAATGGGTTTATCCGCCATGTTTTTGGAGAAGATGCAGTTGATAAGATAGAAAGCTGCATCCTTGTGATAGCGGCCTAATTTGAAACCTTCATAGCCGTCAAAGCTGCAATTTTTGAGAACTGTTTTCTGGTCTTTGCCGCCACTCCCATCATGCCAGATTGCGGCATCGCTATGGTTGGCGAAGAAGGTGCAGTTTTCCGCATAAGCCCAGCCACGGGGGCAGTAAAAGTCTACGCCGCCCTCCATGTAGCAATCTTTAAAATAGAACATGCCATCTTTTGTATTCCATGGGCTGACGGTATCGCCACTGAAGGATTTAAAACTACAGTTGATAGCTTTTAAACGGGTAGTAGCAAAACTTCTTACCGCCATTTGATGACCTAGTGCGGTGATAACTCTTTTACCAGTTGAATCACTTTTGCAGTCAATAGCTTCGGGTTGTATGTGGTTGTAACCGTAGCCATTCATGACTGTAAGATTCTGTAGGGTGATATCGCTGCCACTGAGGTTGAGGGTGGCTACGCCCCAGTCGTCGGCGTGGTCGCAGCGCCAGGCATCACGGGCTATATCATAGGTGAGGATGGTTTTGTCACGGCTCTCTCCTATCAATGCGATGTGATGCTTGGTTATGAAAATCTTTTCGTTATACGTGCCGTTTTTGATGAAGATTGTTCTGTCTTCAGCGGCGCTATCCGGTAAGCTGTTAATGGCTTCCTGGATGGTTCTGAAAGTTCCCTTGCCATCCTGCGAAACAGTGATGGTGTTAGCCTGTGCGAATTGAATGAATGACAGCAGAAAAACAAAAAGTCCGAACTTTTGCGTGAGGGATGGGAACGGCAGCCCCCGCCCGGTTTTTGGCGGGGCTATAGTGGACAGCCCGGCCCCTTGCGAAGCTTTGGGACACGCCATGGTTGTATTGCTGTTTTTGTTCATTTTTTAGTTGGTGGGACGGTGGGGACTATAAGCATGGGTGGGTGCTCTTAATTTTTATTTCGTCGTTTGGCTGATCAGCCATTTTACCCAATCATTGGCACCAATGAAGTTTTGATACTCTAACGGCAGTTTGCGGCCATCGCAGTATTCATTGTAAATCCAGGGGTCGCCGAGGGCGAAGACGGTGCCTTTGCCCAGTTTGGCTACGGCCATCATGGCGAAACCTTCTTTACTTTTTAAGACGGCTTTGGCGGGGGCCGTAACCGCCAGCGAACTGTATTCTTTGATGTATAATTTCTTGGCGTTTTTGAAAATAGGATTCCCTGCTTCTGGCTCCACGGCGCCATCGGGGTAGTAATCATTCTTTACACGAGCCTTGCTGTCTTCATTGAATTCGATTCCGAATTTCTTCGCCAGCATGTTGTATTTAGGAAATTCGGCATTGCCGGTATCGTTGCTCAGCAGCACCAATACGCCACCACCTTTTACCCAATCCGTCAGCGTTTTTACGGCCGAATCGCTCATGTAATTCGGGAACGGATTTTCTTTTGGTTGGTCGGGGTCAACGATGAGATAAATGCTGGCTTTTTTTAGCGAAGCAGCCGTTGGAGACGTGGCAAGCGTAGCCGTATCGACACCGTAATGGGTGAAGATGCCGCCGAGGAAAGAGTAGCCGCTGTTCATTTGGTCGGCCCATGTGTAATGCCAGGTAACGGCAGTGCCCGTTACATCTTTTTTACTCTCGTGATTGAGATAATTCTCGAGCACAAAAGTTTTGCCATTGCCAATTTTATG
>CAXTDG010000566.1:0-3545 GCA_964242675.1 uncultured Chitinophagaceae bacterium | reverse complement strand
ATTCCTGCATTTAGAAATCCGGGCAAACAACAATAAAATTTTATCTATGCACCCGATGAAAAAAATTTTGATACTTCTTACAATTTTCAATTTTTCTATTAATCGTTTAGTTGCTCAACAGCAACCGGCATCATCTAACCTGCTGTGGTATGCCAAACCTGCCGCTAACTGGAACGAAGCCTTGCCATTGGGTAATGGCCGCCTAGGGGCTATGGTATTTGGCGGTGTTGAGCAAGAACAGTTACAATTAAATGAAGAAACCATTTGGGCAGGTGAGCCGGGCAATAATGTGGTAGACAATCGCTACGACAGCATCGAAAAAATCAGGCAGCTGCTTTTTTCAAATCAATACAAGGAGGCCCAGGCATTATCCAATGCTGCTTTTCCCCGGCAGGCTGCAGCCGACAACAATTATGGCATGCCTTACCAGACTGCTGGTAGTTTATGGATCAATTTTTTTGGGCAGGCCAATGCAACCGATTACCGTCGGGATCTGGATATTGGTAAAGCGGTGGCCACTGTTTCTTATACAGCTAATGGAGTACACTACAAACGGGAAATGTTTGCCTCTTTTACAGATGGGGTTGTAGTGGTGCGGCTAACGGCAGATAAAGGGGCCAGTATCAGTTGCCAACTTAGTATGACCAGTCCTTTCAAAGGAACCACCACATCCGTGCAAAACAACCAGTTGCATTTCTCAGGTGTATCTACTTCGGTAGATAATAAGGTAGGTAAAGTGAAGTTTGAAACCATTGTACAGCCGCAGTTACAGGGAGGAAAGCTGGAATCATCTGATACAAGCCTTACCATTACTGGTGCTAATGCTGTAACGCTATATATTTCAATTGGCACCAACTTTAAAAACTACCATGATATTAGTGGTGATGCTACCCAGAAAGCAGCCAGCTATCTGCCCGCTGCCACTAAAAAACCTTACGAAGTAGCGAAAGCAGCGCATATTGCTTTTTACAAAAGGTATTTCGACCGGGTTTCCTTCACCCTTGGACGATCTGATAAGGGCAATGAACCTACTGACACCCGGCTCGAAAATTTTAAAGACGGGAACGATCTGCCTTTTGTAGCACTCTATTTTCAGTTTGGCCGATACCTGCTCATCAGTAGTTCACAGCCCGGTACACAGCCTGCTAATTTACAAGGCATCTGGAACGATAAATTGTCGCCACCCTGGGATAGTAAGTACACGGTAAACATTAATACCGAAATGAACTACTGGCCTGCCGAAGTAACAGGCTTGAGTGAATTGCACCAGCCCTTGTTTGCCATGCTGAAAGAGCTCGCCATTACCGGGCAGGAAAGCGCTCAGAAAATGTACCATGCCCGTGGCTGGAACATGCACCACAACACAGACCTGTGGCGCATTACTGGTGTAGTAGATGGTGGTTTTTATGGCATGTGGCCGATGGGCGGTGCCTGGCTGACGCAACACCTGTGGCAGCATTATCTATACACCGGTGATAAAGCATTTTTAAAAGAATACTACCCGGTATTAAAGGGCGCTGCGCTATTTTATGTAGATGCGTTGCAGGAAGAACCAACGCACCATTGGAAAGTAGTAGCGCCTTCTATGTCGCCGGAAAATACGTATGAAGCCAGCGTAGGGATTACGGCTGGTACCACTATGGATAATCAACTTGTATTCGATGCATTTACCAATGTTATCCGGGCGGCAGATATATTACAGACCGATACGAAGTTTGCAGATACGGTTCGTGCCCTCCGCAGCCAGTTACCCCCTATGCAAATTGGCCGCCTGGGGCAGATCCAGGAATGGCTACAGGATTGGGATAAACCCAACGATCATCACCGGCATATTTCTCATTTGTACGGCTTGTTTCCAAGTAGTCAGATTTCTCCATACTTACACCCTGATTTATTTGAAGCGGCTAAGAAAACATTGATTTCACGGGGCGACCAAAGTACCGGCTGGAGCATGGGTTGGAAAGTAAACTGGTGGGCCCGATTGCTGGATGGTAATCATGCCTATAAATTGATAGCCGACCAGTTAAGGCTTATTCCGGGCGCTACCCAGAAAGGCGAAGGCGGCGGAACTTATCCCAACCTGTTTGATGCTCATCCACCGTTTCAGATTGATGGCAATTTTGGTTGTACTTCCGGCATTTCTGAAATGTTATTGCAAAGTCAGTCCGGGTCTATTGATCTGCTGCCAGCGCTGCCGGATGCATGGAAAGAAGGATCGATAAAAGGATTGAAAGCAAGAGGTGGTTTTACAATAAACCTGGATTGGAAAGAAGGAAAGCTAAGCCGGGTAGAAGTATATTCTGCTTTAGGTGGTAATTGCCGCTTAGGCGTTAAAAATAAGTTGAAGGGAACTGGGCTGAAAAGTGCATCAGGCAGCAATCCCAATTTTTTTTATAAAATAGTTGAAATAAAAACACCGGTTGTTTCTCCCAAAGCACAACTGAGTGGCATTAGCGTACCTGATGAAATGATGTATGATTTGAATACACAGGCAGGCGGGAAATATGTATTTGTAGCTAACTAAATATAGATATTACATTTTAATTTTCAAGAGCAGGATCAATGAGACCTGCGTTATACCTGGTATCTAATTTTTTATTTAATGCAGTGGGCTCAACAGTTACAAATATTTCGAACGTAGGACCTACGTATAGTTCCAATAGATGGCCACCTTTTACCGAACCATCAGATATAGCAGCACTAGCATGAATATGTACTGCTGGCTTGCCATTCAAGGTGGCAATGTTGCCAATAAAGGAAGTTACTTCAGCCGTATCAACCGGAATGACTTTGAACATTTTAAGGCTATAATCGAAGAAGCCAACCTTCATAGATAAAGCATCACCGATGCCTGTAAAATGGGCAGCTTTTACATTGTATTTCTGCGCAAATTCTGTTAAGCCCGATCTTACTTCATCTCCTGTAGCAAACACAAATACATAATTTTTGGTCTGTCCATTTGAGCTAAGCAGTTTTACTTTTACGCCTGGTGATTTACCTGTTTGAACAGGTTGTGTTGGTGATACGTATTCCTGTGCGTTAGCATTGAATGCAATACCAGCAGTAAGCATGGCAAATGCTGCAAACTTTCTTAACCATTGTGTTTTCATAACTATTATTTGATAGTGAAATTTTATACTATTAGCCTGTGACTTTTATAAAACACAAGAGCCGTTAGTTATAACGGCTCTTGTGTTTTATTTTTTTATTCTGTAATCGGCAACTGTATGATATTTTATCTTGTCTCCTTCCAGAATGAAAGTGTCTGTACCTACTGGTATTTCTGCAACTGCTGAATTACTTGACCAGTTGATGTAGGCTATATTTTCTTTCACTACAAATTGTTTCATTTTAAAATCCGAACCGGTAGGAACGGCTATAAAATAATCAGCAAAAAACTGACTGATAGTTTCTAAACTCTGCAAGATGCCTGTGGGCGTAAACAGTTCTGATGCTGCTGTATAATCTTTCAAAATTTCTTCTAAATCGTTACTACCAAATGCGGTAAGGTGATGCGTTATTACCTCTTTCGTTGTGCTACTCAT
>CAXTDG010000565.1:0-3547 GCA_964242675.1 uncultured Chitinophagaceae bacterium | reverse complement strand
GTATTGGTGCAAAAGTGAGTGTTTTGGATCTTACACTTAAATATATGGGAGCGTCAGTTGATGGTGGCACCTTATCAAATGTTGGTCTTCGTGTAGCATTTACTTTCTAAGATTTACTTATTTAAATCATTTAAAGCCCCTGCTTGCAGGGGCTTTTTTGTACCCTTAAGTGACGCTTTGTTTCTAAGAAATCCGATTCTTAATAATCAAATTATCGACTTCCAGTTCACCAATACGTAGTTTATGGATGTACCCTTTTTTCATTTTCAATTTACCAATCGATAAAGCACCAATAGCAAGAGCGCCAATAGCAACTGCTCCAACAGCCATGGCACCTACAGCAAAAGCACCGGTTGCCAGCCGACCGGCGGCAGCTTGCCCTATGGCAATTTGAGGAACGGCTTGTATCGAGGTATTTTCTTTTTTCATTGCTTATATATTTTTCGTGAAGTGATGATCGGACAAACTGCATCATTTTAAATGCCAGTTTAATTCGCCAAGCCATAGTAGGTTTAGCCCATTTGAAAAGAATGCGGTACACCGTACATTGACTTTTCGAAAAACACTTACATGAAAAGGCTGTTATTATTTACTATGATTGGAACTACCAGCCTGGCTGCACAGGCACAATTGCAATATCCTCAAACGAAAAAAAGCACTACTACCAACAACTATTTCGGCACCGTAGTAGCCGACCCCTACCGTTGGCTGGAAGACGATAACAGCGCCGAAACAAAGGCCTGGGTAGCCTCAGAAAACAAAGTAACACAGCAGTATATCGGCACCATTCCTTTTCGGCAAAAGGTGAAAGACCGCCTGACCGAACTGTGGGACTATGCCCGCTATGGTGGTGCTTGGGAAAAAGGCGGCTGGGTTTATTTTGCAAAAAATGACGGACTGCAAAACCAGGCCGTTTACTACCGGCAAAAAGGGCTGACCGGCACGCCTGAAGTATTTATTGATCCTAATAAGCTGGATGCAAAGGGCCTGTCGGCAGTAGGTGGTTTTGGCTTTAGCCACAGCAATAAATACATGGCCTATACCGTAAATAAAGCTGGAAGCGACTGGGCCGACGGCTTTGTAATGAACGTGGAAACAAAGCAGTTACTCAACGATAAAATTGAGTGGATCAAGTTCAGCGGATTTGCCTGGAAGGGCGATGAAGGCTTTTACTACAGCCGCTACCCCGCCCCTACTGCAGGTAGCAAACTCAGTGGGCAGAACGAGTTTCATAATGTGTACTACCACAAACTAGGTACGCCTCAATCGGCTGATGTATTAATTTTTGAAGATAAGGCAAATCCGCTGCATTATCACGGCGTAGGCGTTACGGAGGATCAACAGTTTCTTATCCTGAATATTTCTGCCGGAACCAGTGGTGTGGAGTTGCGGGCCCGCCGCTTAAGCGATGCCAACACGGTTCCTTTCAAAACTATCTTCAAAGGTTTTGAATACGAGGCCTCGTTTGTAGATAGTTACAACGGGCAATTCCTGGTGGCAACGAATAAGAATGCTTCTAACTACCACGTAGTAAGCATTGACTACAATAATCCGGATGAAAGTGCCTGGAAGGTAGTGGTGCCTGAAAAGAAGGAAGCCATTAGTGGTGTAAGCAGTGGCGGTGGGCGACTATTTATCAATTATATGAAAGATGCCAGCAGTCGGTTGTATAGCTACGATTATGAAGGTAAAGACGAGCAATCTGTAAAGCTACCCGGCATTGGTACGGCCTCCGATTTGGGTGGCGATAAGGACGATAAAACCTTGTTTTACACCTTCACTACTTTTACAGCTCCGGTTACGGTGTATAGCTACGATGTTGCTACTGGTAAAAGCACTTTGTTTCAGCAGTCGGAAGTGAAGTTTAAAATAGATAACTACACCACTGAGCAGGTATTCTTTAAAAGTAAAGACGGCGAAAAAGTGCCTGTTTTTTTAAGCTATGAAAAGGGACTGAAGAAGGATGGCAGCAACCCGGTATTGCTGTATGGCTACGGCGGCTTCAATATAGCGCTGACACCGGCTTTCAGTATTAGCAACCTGTACTTTATGGAGCAGGGTGGTGTGTATGCCAGCATCAATTTGCGGGGTGGTAATGAGTATGGTGAAAACTGGCACAAAGCCGGGATGCTGCACAACAAGCAAAATGTGTTTGATGACATGATTGGCGCTGCCGAATACCTCATCAGCGAAAAATATACAAGCAAAGAAAAGCTGGCCATCCGGGGTGGTAGCAATGGGGGTTTGCTGGTGGGTGCCTGCATTACGCAACGGCCCGATTTATTTAAAGTGGCTATTCCACAAGTGGGCGTAATGGATATGCTACGCTACCAGAAATTTACCATTGGTCACGGCTGGGTGGTAGAATACGGAAGCAGCGATACGGCAGCCGATTTTAGCTACCTGTATAAGTATTCGCCGCTGCACAACATCAAGCCGGGCACCTCCTATCCCGCTACGCTGGTTACCACAGCCGACCACGATGACCGGGTGGTACCGGCTCATAGTTTTAAGTTTGCGGCTACGCTGCAAGCGGCACAAGCTGGGGCCAACCCAGTGCTCATTCGTATTGATACCAATGCCGGCCACGGTGCTGGCAAACCCACCGGCAAGGCCATCGACGAGGCAGCCGACATCTGGAGTTTTGTGATGCAGGGATTGAGAATAGAAGCGAAGTAAAACTCAGGGGCCGTCGGCATTTGATATATCTATTCAGCTTTTGTTCCGGCTGGTTGCAAGTAGTCCGCAGCGCCGTCTTAGCCTCGCAGCTTTGCTGATCCTGTTTTTGCATCGGCGCTTTACGGGCTACTTTGCACCATCCGGCAGCCTTTCAACTGCAGTTTTTCTATTGGGCATTCCAAGGTGCAGCTTGCGTCCGGCAAGCTGTCATTCACTTTTTGGTGTGGCGTATTATGCTATTCTATATGTCATAGCAAGAGAGTACTCAAGCTTTTTTAGTTTATGCATCGCTTCATTCTTCGCCTCAGTAAAAGCTTAATAGATAGATAGCTGTTGAACGGTGCCATCGCCGTAAAAGTTCAATGGATAAGTAATAGCTCGGCTCAAAAAGAAAACAGTAGAGCTAGGCTACCCGTGATGAGAAAACCAGCAAAGTAGAAACGGCGGTGTATTCACTTGCAGACTTTCCGCCCTCCCGGCTTACGGACTTTTCTTTAACAACGCCAAATCTTAATTTTGGGTACGTTTGCCGCATTCACTTTTTATGAGATCCTTTTTTTTAAGCATCCTTTTTACAGTAATGGCCGCTGTTGCCGGTGCCCAGCAGTTGCACTTCGTGTACCTGCAAACCGATAGCCGCAAGCCATTTTATGTGCTGCTAAACAATAAAAACTACTCTTCCTCTTCCATTGGTTACGTCATTTTGCCCAAGCTTCAAAATGGCGACTATGCCCTGCGGTTAGGTTTCCCCAGAAGCGAACAGCCGGAGCAGGAATTTTTGGTGCAGGTAAAAAACAATGACCAGGGATTTTTAGTAAAGGATTTTGGCGATAAAGGCTGGGGATTGTTCAACCTGCAAAGCCTGGAC
>CAXTDG010000564.1:0-3551 GCA_964242675.1 uncultured Chitinophagaceae bacterium | reverse complement strand
AAGCAAAATGAATCCCTTTGATATTGGCGTAATCTGGGGCAGCGGCCAGGGCGGTATGGAAACCTTTGAAGAACAGGTAACCGAATATGCTACCGGCAACGGCCAGCCACGGTTCAGCCCTTTTTTCGTTCCCAAGCTCATCATTAACCTGGCGCCAGGGCTCATTTCTATCCGGCATGGCTTTATGGGTATCAATTACGCTACTGTTTCTGCCTGTGCTACATCCAATACGGCTATCATGGATGCATTTAATTACATCCGCTTAGGCAAGGCGAAAATTATAGTGACTGGTGGTTCGGAAGCACCTATTACAACAGCTTCTTTTGGCGGCTTTAGTGCTATGAAAGCTATGTCGGCCCGCAACGATGATCCATCCACTGCTTCCCGCCCGTTTGATAAAGACCGGGACGGATTTGTAATGGGCGAAGGTGCAGCAGCACTGGTACTGGAAGATATGGACCATGCAATAGAACGAGGTGCTACTATTTATGGCGAAGTAGCCGGTGCAGCTATGACGGCCGATGCCTACCACATGACAGCTACTCACCCGGAGGGGTTGGGTGCCATTAACGCTATGCAGCAGGCCCTGACTGAAGCTAATCTTATTATGAATGAGATCGATTATTTGAACCCACATGCAACCTCAACCCCTGTTGGCGACTTGTCGGAAGTAAAGGCCATTGCCAGTTTAATTGGCAGTGGCGATAACAATTTGCACATCAGCGCTACCAAAAGCATGACCGGGCATTTGCTGGGAGCTGCCGGGGCAGTAGAAGCCATTATTTGCCTGATGAGTATGAAAGAGGGCATTATTCCCCCTACTATTAATACCGAACATATTGATGAAGCTGTTCCCCGCAATCTAAATATCGTTACAAAAGAGGCTATTCAAAAACCTGTACGCACTACTATGAGCAATACGTTTGGCTTTGGTGGGCACAATGCAACGGTTGTTTTTAAGAAAGTGTAAGCAGGCACTTTCAAGCAGATGGCTTTTTTAAAAAAAATTTGTAAAAAGATTCTACAAAAAGCCATAAAAGCAAACAGCAGGAAATGTCCGTAAAGAGACTTCCTGCTGTTTGCTTTTATATTACACCTGCAAAAGATGTACAATCTGTTATGCTGTAATGATGAGCGATTTTGGTTTAACGCTCACTAATTCCACTTCAAACGTAAGGTCTTCACCTGCCAGAAAATGGTTGGCATCCAGCAAAACGCTGTCAGGCAGAATTTCCACCACCGTTACCTGCACAGGCATACCGCTATCGCTTTGCAGTTGCAGTTGCTGGCCTACTTCCAGTTTCATATCCGGGGGCACCTGCTCATTCGGGAAAGCCACTACATTCTGATCACTCCACTCGCCATAGCCTTCCAGCGCCGGGATGTGGATGGTTTTTTTGTCGCCTTGTTCCATACCCTCCACGCCTTTATCAAAGCCGGGAATCATCTGGCCAGCACCTACTTCAAACTCCAGTGGGGCACGGCCCTCAGAAGAATCGAATACTTCGCCATCGGTAGTTTTACCGGTATAGTGCACCTGTACGGTGTCGCCTTTTTTTACTGCCATAATTGTTGGTTTAATAAGAGGGCATTACCCCCCATCCTTTTCCTATGGGAGAAGGATGTGATTTAAGAAAGATAGGTTTATACTGCCAGGGCAGCAAGTTAGGATGTAGCAACATCTTTGCCCGAAATCCATTTTTGCCTTAGCGGAAAAGAAATGACATTTGGTGCAAAACGGCGAATTATGAAAAAAGGCGTATTGATATTGTTTTGTTTACTGGCAGTTGCTGCACTACAGGCGCAAAAAGTTGCAGCAAAAAAAATTATGCCTGGTGCTGAGCGTATGGAGCTTTATCTACCATTATTGAAAGGGAAAGCCGTAGCCGTTTTTGCAAATGCCACTTCCATAGTTGGCAGTACGCACCTCGTAGATACCCTGCTGAAAAAAGGCATTACCATCAAGAAAATCTTTTCGCCGGAGCATGGCTTCAGAGGAAACGCTGATGCTGGTGAACAGGTAGAAAGTTCAGTTGATCCTGCAACCGGGCTTACCATTATTTCGCTGTATGGCAGGCACAACAAGCCTTCGGCAAATGAATTACAGGACGTAGATGTGTTGCTTTTTGATATTCAGGATGTAGGATGCCGGTTTTACACCTACATCAATAGCCTGCAGCATTATATGGAAGCGGCCATTGAAAATGGTAAACCGCTGCTGGTGCTGGATCGCCCCAACCCCAACGGTTTCTACGTAGATGGCCCGGTGCTGCAAACTGGCTTCACCAGCGGTGTAGGCGTACAACCTATACCAGTAGTGTACGGCATGACGGAAGGCGAATATGCGGGAATGCTTTTAGGTGAGAAGATGTTAAGTAAGGAAACTATTGAAAATCTGTTCAGATTAAAACCAAATGCTTCACTCAATGCCAAGCGTAGCTCTCTACCTGATGGTTTCAATTTACAGGTAATTCCCTGCAAGAATTACGATCACACTATGACTTACAAACTGCCGGTTCGCCCCTCTCCCAACCTGCCAAATCAGCAAAGTGTACTGCTGTATCCTTCTACCTGCTTTTTTGAAGGAACGGAATTAAGCCTAGGCCGGGGTATCGATAAACCATTTCAGGTATGGGGCCACCCTTCGCTGCCAGATACATTGTTTTCTTTTACACCCGCTTCTTTACCGGGTGCTAAGAACCCGCCATTACTAGGCAAAACCTGTTATGGCTATGATTTAAGCCAGACGCCAATTGACATTACCCAAAAGAAAAACAAGCAGATTAACCTTTCTTACTTGCTGAAAGCTTACCGGATGTTTCCGCAAAAGGATAGCTTTTTCCTACGGCCAGCAAAAGGCAATCCTTCTACTTCAGACTACTTTTTCAACAAACTGGCGGGAAACGATAAGCTGATGTGGCAAATACTGAATAGCAAAACCGAAGCAGAAATCCGGCAAAGCTGGGCGCCTGGTATAGCTGCATTTAAGAAAATCAGGAAGAAATATTTGCTGTATGGGGATTTTGAGTGATTCGTCTGAATAGGAGGAATGGGATAAATCATTTACTCTATTCTTGATTAACAAGATAAGCCTTATGTTTTTCAAAACCTGGCAATTGCTTTCTAAAAGCAGGAAGAAATAAAACCAATTCTTCTACTTTGCTAGTAAAGGAGTTTAGTACTACGATTGTGAGCGGATATTTTTCAAGATTTTGTTGATACTGAAGGTTTTTATCTATGGTCAACAAAATTTCAAATCCATTTTCAACACAAAGCGTCATTAGTTTTCCATTCTTTACACCACCCCAATCCATTTCTCTTACCGTAAAAACTTCATGCTCAATAAGGCTAGGTTTAAGGCGCTTGGTTACACATTCGTCAAGCAAAATTTTCATGCAAAATATTTGACGAAGTTTCAATTAGTCTTTGAGACATTGCCAGCACTTTAATAACCTGCGCTCTCGTTACGCCGTCAAAATCTTCCAGAAAATAATTGATAGATTCTCCTGATTCCAAATAATCAAATAGGTTTTTAATGGGTACCCGGGTAC
>CAXTDG010000563.1:0-3568 GCA_964242675.1 uncultured Chitinophagaceae bacterium | reverse complement strand
GACAGGTGTAAATAGCAATTTTAAGAGTAGTTGTATCCACTTCAACCGGAAGAGTTTTATCAGTTGCGGAAACGATAAATAGTTTCCCTTCTTGCTTGCTTAACCGAAATGCTGCAGCAGGATTTCGCAGAGAAATGTTTTGAGATGAGTAACTCGTAGCTAAAGCATTGCTGTGGCCCACAATTGCTATAATACTATCTGGTGATAAAAGACGAGCATTTAAAATATAACCAGCTGCAGTACCCTTTGGTGTGTATGTTTTCCAATGCAGATTCAACGCCACTTGGGGCCGATTGCCGGTAAAATTATTTAGCTGGTTATCGGTAAATAAATAGACAGGAAGTTCAGCAGGAGCTTGCTCATTTAATTGCTTGAGCATGACCCAGTAAGAAGGTGTTTCTACTGTCGAATCTGTTTTATACTGTGGTGCCTCTTCCAGTTTTATTTTTGGAAATCCTTTACCGAAATAATGCAGTTCCATACCGGTTGCCAGCAAGGAATCTATTTGCGGTTTGAAAGCTGTATAGTTTTCAGAAAAAGTTTTTGTAGGTAGTAATACCCAACCTTTTTGATCCTTTGTAGCTAATTGTTTTTGCCATACAGGCTTGGCTAGTAATAAAGCTAGCACCGCAATAATGAGGCAGCGTAAAAGGAGCAGTAAAATATCTTTAATACGTAAACTTCTTGCCTGCTGCCGGGCCGTTTCAGCCAGCAATGCTACGCTTCCAATCTTCAGCGTTTTGCCTTCTCTCCTATTCCACAGGTGTATGATTACAGGAAAAATGACTCCTGCAATAGCCAATAATCCTGTGGGTTGTAGCAATTGAAGCAATAGATTATTTCTTTAGTTGACTGCGATGGTTTAGAAAATCCCGTAAGGCCAGGCTCACCGGTTCATCCATTCGCATAAGCCGATAAAAAATGTTTTTGGCCAATAGGTCCGTACGTAGGTTAGTAAGATACATTTCTAACTTTTGCTGATATTCCTTTCGGGCCTGCTGCGGATCAATCCGTATGACTTGCCCGGTTTCCATATCTTCTACTGCCGTATAGCCTTTGTAGTCCAGATCCAGTTCATTCTTTCCCAAAGTGTGCAGCACCATTACATCTTGCCGTAGCGATGCCAGATGGCTCAGCATTTTACTAATTTCACCCTTCTGTTCGTAATAATCAGTTATAAAAACCACTAATTCTTTGCTGCCGCCGTTGCTGTACAAATTACGATAGCCTACTTCATTTGTAAAACCTCCACCCGCCTGTATGCTTTCAATATCGTGGTATAGCCGGGCCATGTGCTGCGTACCCTTGCGGGGAGGCAGGGAAAACAAGCGGCCTTCTTCAAATACAAACAACCCTACCGAATCGCCTTGCAAAGCTGCCAGGTAAGCCAGTGATGCAGCCAGATAGCGGGCATATTCCAGCTTAGTGAAAGCACCGTCAACATGGTTCATAGAGGCGCTGGCATCTATCAGCAGCTTTACCGATACACTGGTATCCGTCTCTGATTCCCGAATGTAATAGCGGTCGCTGCGGGCAAACATTTTCCAATCTAGTGACCGCAAATCGTCGCCGGGCTGGTAGCTGCGGTACTGGCTAAATTCCATTCCTGTGCCTTTCAGTGTACTTTTATGAATGCCCGCCATAAAACCCTCCACCGTGGCTTTTGCAGCCAGGGAAAGGTCTTTAATCGCCATTAAAGTTTGTGGATCCAGCAGGCGGCTCATACAGGTGAATGGTCAATGGTGAATAATGGTTGTGAATCGTCAGTTGTGAATAGATTAAAAATCTTTGATCGTACTTCCGGTCTTTCCAACTTGCTCCAAAACTTTAAACTTTAGACTTTAAACCTTAAGCGGCTGTTCATAAACTGATGAATTATATCACCACTTTAGGCCGTTCAATGTTTTTAATTAATTCAGCAGTCACCTTATCCGAACTAACATCCTCCGATTCGGCTCTGAAATTCATTAAAATGCGATGCCGCAAAACGGGGTAAGCCATTGTGTGAATATCCTCCGTCAGCACACCGTATCTACCATGAAATAAAGCCCTTGCTTTGGCAGTAAGAATGAGCGCCTGCCCGGCCCGTGGCCCGGCACCCCAGCGTACCCATTCTTTCACATAAGCTACGCTTGTAGTATCGGGCCGGGTGGCCCGTACCAGCAGGCTTACATATTTCACCAAGTCGTCGTTTATGCTTACTTCCCGCACCATTTGCTGTAGTTGAATAATTTCAGCAGCAGTTACCACCGGGTTAATGGTTGCCTTTTTACTACCCGTTGTAGCACTTAAAATGGCCGCTTCTTCCAGTTCCGTAGGGTAGCCAATTTTAATGTAAAGCAGAAACCGGTCAAGCTGAGCTTCTGGCAATGGATACGTACCGGCTTGCTCAATGGGATTTTGCGTAGCCAAAATAAAAAAGGGCCGATCCAGTGGGTAGGTTTTGCCGCCGTAGGTTACTTCAAATTCCTGCATGGCGTCGAGCAGGGCCGATTGCGTTTTGGGAGGCGTACGGTTTATTTCGTCGGCCAGTACAATGTTGGCAAACAGCGGCCCCTGGTTGAACTTGAAAAACCGCTTGCCCGTTGCATGATCTTCTTCCAGTATTTCGGTGCCTACAATGTCGGTTGGCATCAGGTCGGGGGTAAACTGGATGCGCCGGAAAGCCAGATGAAGTGCTTGGCTGAGCGTACGTACCATCAGCGTTTTGGCCAAGCCTGGTACGCCTTCCAGCAGGCAGTGACCACCAGCCAGCATGGCCACTAAAATCTCCTCCAGAATAACATCCTGGCCAACGATTATTTTTTGTATCTCTTTTTTTAAAAGCGGAAGTTTGCCCAGCAGCGCTTCTATTTGTTTTTCTGAAATATCCAAAGCAGCAGTTTAATGAATGGTCAAATGAATCTTGTTTGCTGAAAACAATATGGCTCGCAAAGGCGGTGAAAAATACGGCTTATCTGGCTATAGAAAGTTGAAAATCGTTAATTTTAGTTAAACCAATCATGCCCGTACCAAAGTTTACATTTACCAGGCTCAAATACCAGTCGGGAGATTGGGATACCGACCAGCGGATGCCGTCTAACATTCTCAATTCACTGGTGGAGTACACCACCATCCCTATCAGTACCGAAGAAAAAGTGATTGACCTGGCGAGCGAAGAGATTTTTAATTCACCATTTTGCTACCTCAGCGGCCACAAGCTGGTACAGTTTACAGCTAAGGAAAAAACGAACTTTAAGAAGTTTGTGGAAAATGGCGGGTTCGTTTTTGTGGACGATTGCAACCACGATATTGATGGCTTGTTTGCCAAATCGTTTGAAGCACAGATGAACGCCATTTTCGGTGCTGCTGCTCTAAAAAAAATACCGAATAATCATCCTATTTATCATTCTTTTTTCACCTTTGAAGAAGGTCCTCCCAACACGGCTTTTGAACTAAATGGCTGGGGCGATGACCTGATACACGACTATCTGAAAGCCGTTACCATCAATGGCCGGATCGGTGTTTTGTACAGCAATAAAGATTATGGCTGCGAATGGGACTACGATTTTCGCAACAAGCGTTTCCT
>CAXTDG010000562.1:0-3575 GCA_964242675.1 uncultured Chitinophagaceae bacterium | reverse complement strand
CAAGTTTTTTCAACGTAGAAGGAATCTATCCCATTAAAAAGAATTTTTGGATAGATGGTAATAAACTAACCATCAAGCATGACAATATTCTCCACAGTAGACACAAAAGCACAAATGGAGATTTATTTATTGTGCCGCTGGCAATTGGAGAATTCGTTATTGAAATTTTATACATCTGTGAGGAGTTTGAAGAATTAGCAACTGATCAATTTAAAGTTGTAGTTTCTGACACTTAGAAAAGTCGCTAGTTGGCAGACTTCAGCGCCAAAAATCATCTATAATTCTCCCTATGTCTAACCTCCCCCTCATCCATTTCATTCAAAGCAACATTCCCAATATTACCGTAACGCAAAACGGGTTAGAAACCATCGTTGAAAATTTTGAGGAGTTGCATTTTGGAAAGAATGAAATGCTGTTGAAGCAGGGAAAAGTGAGCGACTATTTTTACCTGGCAGAGGGGTTTGCAAGGGCATTTACTTTCGATACCAATGGCAGCGAAATAACCACGTATTTCTACGCCAATGGCGATATCATTTTCGCGGCGGCTTCCTTTTATCTTCGCTCACCCTCTACCGAAAATATACAGGCCATTACAGATTGCACAGTGTACGTTACCACTTTCGAAAAGCTGAACATGCTTTTCCATTCTGTACCGGAGTTCAGGGAATTTGGCCGGGCTATGCTAGTAAAAGAATTTGTAGCGTACAAGCAAAGAACACTATCGATGATTAATAAAAGCGCTGAAGAAAGATACGCCCACCTAATGGCTACCAATAGCAATATTTTTCAGTTTGCGCAACTCAAACACATTGCTTCCTATCTAGGCATTACCGATACTTCGCTTAGCCGGATCCGGAGAGAGTTTACCAAAAAATAGCACCGCTATTTCTTGTCATTTGGCAAGTCCGTTCTTGTCATATGGCAGGGCTTCCTAGCAGCAGCTAGTTTTCCTTTGTAGTATCAAAAAATACTATCATGGAAAGTTTACCTGCTTACGTTTACATTACCTTCTTTGCCACTATTGTTTTGGCTCTCTGGTTGTTTTTCAAAGCCACTCATTATCCAAGACCATTTTTGCTGCTGATGCTTGCCTGGATCGTTATTCAGTCCATCCTGGGCATTACCGGGTTTTATAACAATCCAGCGACGATGACGGCACGGTTTCCGCTTTTATTTCTTCCGCCATTATTGTTATTAATATTTCGGTTCGCCACGAAAAAAGGAAGAGCTTTTATTGATAGCCTTGACTTGCCAACGCTCACCCTTTTTCACATCATTCGCATACCGGTGGAGTTGGTGTTGTTCTGGTTATTTGTTCATAAAGCCGTCCCCGAAGCCATGACTTTTCACGGAAGAAACTTTGATATTCTTTCTGGCATTACTGCACCAGTGGTTTACTATTTTGGTTTTGTAAAAAAATTGCTTCCAAAATCCATCATTATCGCATGGAATATCGTATGCCTGCTATTGCTGCTGAATGTAGTATCGAATGCAGTCCTGTCTTTGCCTGCACGGTATCAGCAGTTCGATTTTGAGCAACCCAATACAGCGCTTGGTTATTTCCCGTTTGTGCTGCTGCCGGCTTGTTTGGTGCCGTTAGTAATGTTTTCAACCTTTGCAGCCATCCGGCAATTATTGAAGAAAAGAGTGGAGCAGTAATTTACTCTTCTCACAACCTATTCTCTTAGCAACCGTATTGTAATAAGGTATTTCGCCATAGAAGAAATACCTGCCGATTACGATGAAAATAATTATTCCATTTATACTAATTGCAGCTCTACCCTTTTTTGCATTATCTCAAACCAAATGGAAGGTAAACGAAGATGCTGCTGAGGTGAAATTTTCAGGCTCTGTTAGTGGTAGCTTCAAAGGATTGAAAGCTGATATTGTATTCGATAAAATTCATCCCGAGCAAGCTAAGTTTTCTGCTTCTATTGATGTAAATACTATTGCCACGGGCTTCTTCCTAAAAAATACGCATGCTAAAAATGCTTTGGGTGTAGATGATTATCCGGCTATTAAATTCACCTCAGTTACCGTAACCAAAAGTGCTAATGCCTACGATGCCAATGGACTGCTAACCATGAAGGGTATTACCAAACCAACTACCATTCATTTTACATTTACCGATAAAGGCAGTGAAGGCATTTTCCAGGGAACATTTAAAGTAATACCCAAAGATTTTGGCGTTACCCGTAGCGGTACGCCAGATGTGGTAACGGTTAGTTTGACGGTTCCGGTGGTGAAGATGAATTAGGTCACATTATACAATTGCAAGACTGCTTAGGCGCAGGACTCTGTCCACATTGTGGCAACAGGAAGGCCGGAAACGGCTTTGCTGTTGCCACAATGCGTGTTGCCAACTCTGGCAACAGCTTTCGAAAAAAAACAGAGATGTTGCCAACTTTTTTGATTAACCCTAATTAACCGGCATAAAGCATTCATCAGCATACCGCATTCATTGCCCTCGCTATATTTGAGCGTACCCTATAAACACACGGCAAACACATCTGCCCATTCTGCTCAACGAAATTTAAAAGCTTGTCATACTGTGAAAAAAATCTACACGATTGTTCTGTCCATTTCGCTAATGGTTGCGGCCCTGCAAACCAGTGCACAAAAAGCACCTGCATCGCCGCCCGTTACTGTTACCGATGATGGTGCTACCTACACTTTATCGAATGGAATTATTACTGCTAAAGTAAATAAGCGATCCGGCGATTTGGTATCGGTTAAAAATGCAAAAACTATTACGCCCAATGTAGAACTGATGGGCTATGTAAGTGGGCACCACGCTGGCTATTGGGAGCAAAGCCTGGCGCAGGCCGCAAGAGAAATGACTAGCATTACCATTGATCCCGCTACCGTAAATGGCGAACGGGGCGAAGTGTCCATTAAAGGCTATTCTGATGGAAAATCCATCCTCGGTGCTAACCCAACCGCAGCAGGACAAGGTGGTGGACTGATTGCCGATTTAGAAATCCGCTATACGCTGGAACGGGGTGCCAGTGGATTGTACACGTACGCCATTTTTACCCACCAGGATACGTACCCGGCTGGCTCGGTGGGTGAATCTCGTTTTGGGTTTAAACTCAGCGGCGCCGTGTTCGATTGGATGTCGATTGATGCACAGCGCAACTTCTTAATGCCTACCGGAAAAGATTGGGATGCAGGCACAGATTTGAACATGAAAGAGTCTCGCAGACTAACGACTGGGCCTTATGCGGGTCGGGCCGAGCATAAATACGATTACTCTGCCAAGCAATCCAAAATACCGGCATTCGGCTGGTCGTCTACCAAAGAAAAAGTGGGTTTGTATATCATCAATCCGTCGTTTGAATATCTCTCCAGCGGTCCTAACCACTACGAACTAACCGGTCATCTGGATGATGGCGATGGCGGTGACCCAACACTGCTAAATTATTGGCGGGGTACGCACTATGGTGGTAGTGAATTGCCTTTTGCGGCTAATGAGGCTTGGACAAAAGTAGTTGGGCCGATATTTATTTATGTGCCTACCGGGAAGGACCCAAAAGCATTATACACAGATGCATTGCAGCAAGCTAAGCAGGAGC